>JBEKQO010000001.1:0-74840 GCA_049519635.1 Terriglobia bacterium
GAGGGCTCCCAGGATTGGTTGGAGACAACCACCGTCGCGGATTATCTCCGCTCGCACCCCGCGGTGGGGCGCATTTATCTCCCTACTGCCTCCTACGCAGAGATGATGGAATGGTCCCTTCCACCCGCGGCGTCGGAGGACTTCAAAGCTTGTTTGGAAGAGAGTGAGCACATGCCGAACGGCAAGCGCTTCTTGCGCTTCTTGCGGGGAGGACTGTGGCGCAACTTCCTGACCAAGTACGCGGAATCCAATCGCATGCAGAAACAGGTGTTGGGTGTCAGTCATCGCTTACAGAGGCTGAGTAATCCCGTGGAAAGCGGAACCGAAAAAGCGGCGTTGCTTGCGGAAGCGCATGGGCATCTTCTTGCCGCCCAGTGCAATGACCCTTACTGGCACGGTGTATTCGGCGGGCTCTACGCGCCCCACCTTCGCAGCGCGCTTCTTCGCCACTTGATCCAGGCGGAGTTTCAACTTGATCGCGTGGAAGGGCGAGACACCAGCGCCCCACCGGAAATTGTGACGACGGACTTTGACGTGGATGGGAAGGACGAAATTCTGATCCGGCAGGGAATCTCCGGCATGACGATTCATCCCGCGGATGGCGCCACGGTCTCCAGCCTGCGTTTCCAACCCGCCAACGTCGAACTTGTGAATTCTCTTATGCGGCGGCCCGAACCCTACCACGCGCTCGTGCGCAAAAATGTGTCCTCCAAGCAAGCGCCGCGCGAAGGGCCCGCTTCCATCCACGATCAGGTGCTGAGCAAAGAATCGCACTTGGACGCCTTGCTGCGCTATGACCGTTATGCGCGCCATGCTTTCCGCACCTATGTTTTCCCCAGCGCCAAAAGCTGCAAGGATTTTGAGTTGCTCCGCTTGGAGGAGAATGAGACCCTGGCGCAAGGCGCTTGGAAGGCCGCACCCATTAAGGGTCCGGGGGCAGGGGTCGAATTCCGCAGCGCTACCGAGGTCCACTCCGCCGACTGCGTAATGCGGGTCGAAGCGCTCAAGACCTTGACTTCCAAAGTGTCAGGTTCGACCTGGCAGATCGAATGCCGTTCGTCGCTCTCCACCGACCGCTCCTGCCCTGCCGGAATGGCATTGGGGCTGGAGGTGGTCCTGAACCTTCTCGCTCCCGATGCCCACGACCGGTATTTTCTGGCGAAGGATGTTCACCGCCCGCTGGAGTTTCGGGGCGAAATCGGTTCTGACCAACTGACGCTCGTAGACGAGTGGCAGCGCGTGAAGATCACGCTGGAATCTCGGCCGCAGGCCTGCTGGTGGATCGTGCCGATTGAAACCATCTCGCAATCCGAGTTAGGATTTGAGCGCGTGTACCAGGGCTCGGCGATTCTGGCGGTCTGGAAAATCGATCCGCCATCCTGGCGCAATGTGACCTGCACTCTGCAGATGGAAGTTGCGCCTTGGGAGAGCGCCCGCGCCGAGGCGGAGTAATACGCGGGCCGAATTCGCTGCCAGCGCCGGCTCGAATAGCTAGACAAGTAGCCCACGGAGGTTATCCATGGCCGTATCGCAAGAACTGCTCGACATTCTGGTTTGCCCGGCATGTAAGTTGCCAGTTCAGCTAACGCCGGATGGACATGGCCTGAAGTGCGCCCAATGCCGGCGCGTCTATCCCATCAAAGACGATATCCCCGACATGATTATCGAAGACGCCAAGATTGAAGCGGAGTGACGCAATTTTGGATTCTCGATTTTGGATTTTGGATTAAGGGCCCAGTGTGGCCGCTTTTTCTTTAGTTGAAAACCTGAGTGTGCAGGCAGGGTTCGGATTGAATAAGGGAGGGACAGTAAGCGGCCCGTTAATCCCAACTCTAAAATCCAAAATCGTATGAACCCGGCTTCCCTTCTTCCCGATCTTCCGGCCGGAGCGCGCATCCTCATTCTTCGCCTCCGGTCCATCGGCGACATCATTCTGCTGACCCCGGCGCTGCGTCTTCTCAAAGAGTGGCGGCGTGACTTGCGCATCTCGGTGATGGTGGAATCGCGCTTTCGCGACCTCTTGCGGGGTAACCCGGCGGTGGAGGAAATCCTCAATCCCGGCGAAGGGTCCGGCGTGCACAACCTGGTCTCGCGTCTGGCCGTCATTCGCGCCCTTCGCAAGCGCGGTTTTTCTCTCTGCGTCAACCTGCACGGCGGCCCCACCAGCCGGCTTTTTACGCGCTGGAGCGCCGCCCCCTGGCGCGTAGGCTTCGCCCACTTTCGCGGGGCTAGCCTCTACAATATTCTGGTTCCCGACGCCCGCACCATTTTGCACAAGCCGTCGCTGCACACGGCGGAACACCAGGCGGCGGCGTTTTTCCACCTGGGCCTGCCGCAGAAGGAAGTTCCGCGCGCCCAAATTTTCGTCGGTGCGGAGCAGGCCGCATGGTGGGACGCCCAACGCGCGGGCATGGGAATCGCCTCAGGACAGCCTTACGCCGTTGTCCATCCCACCGCTTCCTACAAGACCAAGGAATGGGCGCCGGAAGGGTTCGCGCGGATGGGTGAATACCTGGAGAGCAAAGCCTGCGTAGCGCCCATTTATTCCTGCGGACCGGGGGAGGCGCCGGTGCTCGATGCCGTGGAGAAAGCAGCGGGCGCACCCCTGCGGCGATTGGAGGGCATGAGCCTGGCGCAATTTGCCGCAGCGCTGGCCGGGGCGCGGTTGTTTTTGGGGAATGACAGCGGGCCCGCCCATATGGCCGCAGCGCTGGCCCGGCCCGTGGTGGTTATCTTCGGTTCTTCCAGTTCTCCCATCTGGGGGCCCTGGCCGCGGCAAGGTTCCGGTCCCGGTGGGCGCGTGGTGCAGAACCCTTTCAACTGCAACCCTTGCCCCGGCGACCATTGTTACCAATTCGCGCGGCCGGAGTGCATACTTTCCGTCACCTTCGACCAGGTAAAGGACGCAGTCGAAAAGGTCCTGGCACAGTCCCCATGACCCATCTCATCCCAGCGAATACGGAGAGTGCTTTCGGGGAGGCTTAGTTCGCGGGGAAGCGAGCGAGGGCCATCGCGGCGCGCTCCGGCACTTCAGAATGGGGAGTAGGCAAGGCCCTTGGTTTTTCGATCCACCAGGATGTCGCGCGGAGGCTCTTCGTCATTGATGGTAACCGTGACAATGACGGTCGCCTTGCCTTTGGATTGCGACCCCAGAATTTTGAAGGTGCGAATTTTGCCGTAGTCGCCGCGCTCGCCCCAGTCGTGAAGAAAATCCTCGTAAGAGTAGGTGTTGCTGGGCTGCCAAAGCTGATAGGCTGCACGGTAGTTACTCTGCTCCAGCGTGGTGAGAAAGCGCGAGATGGCTCGTTCTTCAGGAAAGTTGCGGAAAACGGTGTAGCCTGCCCCGCCTAAAACAATAACGGCCAGGGCAACCAGAATGTAGCGTCCTATTTTTCGAGGCGGTTTGGGTGGTGTGGCATCAAGCAAAGTCATGGCCTATTCCTTCCGGAGCAGGGAGTATCAGCCTACTCCCGAGCACCCTCATTATGTTAGATGTGTGGGCGGATTGCCAAGGGGGTAGGTTAGAGGGAGCGTTTGAAAAGGGCGGTTTCCGCCACCACCATCGCCACAGTAAATAACGTCAGGAAAGTCAGGTCCCCGGCAATGGCCGCGATTCCCGTGTTTTTGAGCAGCAGCGCTTTGAACGCATGCACGGCGTAGGTGAAGGGATCAACCGTGGAAATGGCGCGCATCCAGGGTGGAAATCCGTAGATCGGATAGACGGCGCCACTGGGAAAGTACAGCAGCGTGTTGAGCACACCGAAAGTGGCGCGCGGCACAAGGGGGTCATTGACGCGGACCATCAGGAAAAACATCATGCTGATCAGCGCCAGGGAGGTCACGACGATGACCAGCAAGAGCTTCACCAACCGGAGGGGTTCCAGCGGATTGGGTATTCCGGCAATGACGGATCCCACGGTGGCCAGGACGATCCCGGCCAACACCGCCTTGGCCGCTCCGGAGAGGTTGAAACCCATGATCAGTTCAAGTTTGGTGATCGGCGTAACGAGATACCCTTCATGCAGTCCTCGTGCTTTATCATCAATATAGATAATACCCCCTCCGATCATGGCGGAAACGAAGATCGCCATGACAATAGAGCCCGCTAGAAGGTATTGGATATAGGGAACGTACGGATAAATCTCCACCACCGAGAGGGTGACCTCGCTGGGGACGCGCGGCGGGGCGCTCCCTTGATTGTAAGCGCCTACAATATCGCTAAACCCAGCTTCCAAGGCGCCGACCGCGAAGTTGTCGGTGTTGTCTTCGATCAGCGCCACTTGCGGCGCATCCTTGGCCAGAACGCGGCGGGAGTAATCCGGCGGGAAGCTCAGGACCCCATTGATTCGCCCATCCTTCAAGTCCTGCATGGCCTTGTGGATGTCGTTGTAATCAACCGTTTCAAAGGTCCGCGCGTTAGCGGCTATGGCCCCACACATTTCCCGCAGCTTTACGGTGGGCATGCCATGATCCTGATTCACCACGCCGACGCGCAGGTCATGGATTTTCCCGCCAAAAGCATATCCCAGGACCACCAGTTGCACGATGGGCATAATCATTGACACCAGGATAAGCGTGGGGCTGCGCATGAACTTGCGCATATCGCGTTCGACCAGTGCCAGAATTCGATTCATGACCTTCTACCTTTGCCCTATCCCAGGGAAAAGAGTGGGAACCGCATCCTGCAAGGTGTCGCGCAATTGCCGGCCGGTGTAATGCATGAACACATCGTCGAGCGAGGTGCTTTGCACGGAAAGCGAAGTCACCTCAATTTGCGCGTCGCGGGCCGCCTCGAGCAGCGCCACGGTAGTATTGGGACCGTTATCGGAGCCGATGCGGAACACGTGGTCGTCAGATTTCACGTCTTGCACGTCCGGGAGGTTTTGCACGGCTTGGAGCCATCCCTCCGGGATGCGCGAAAAACCGACCTCCAGGACGTTGTTTCCGGGAATGGAAGCCTTGAGCTTGAGCGGCGAATCGAGCGCCACCAGCTTCCCATGGTCGACAATGGCAATGCGGTCGCAGAGCCTATCAGCCTCATCCATGTAATGGGTGGTCAGAAGGATCGTCAGTTCCCGTTCCTTCTTAAGCCGCATGAGCATTTCCCACACGCCCACGCGGGAGGCCGGGTCGAGCCCCGTGGTGGGTTCGTCGAGAAAGAAGATGCGCGGCTCATGCACCAGACCGCGGGCAATCTCCAAACGCCGCCGCATGCCACCGGAAAAATTCTTCACCAGTTTATCCGCCCAAGGAAGCAGATCGACTGCTTCCAGCAGTTCATTGGCCACCTTGATGCGGCGCTCCCGCGGAACGCTATAGAGCTTGGCATAGATTTGCATGTTCTCCATGGCGCTTAAATCAAGGTCGGAGGTCATGGCTTGGGGTATAACGCCGATGCATTTGCGGACCTGGTCGGCATCATGAACGACATCAAAGCCCAGAATACGGGCCACGCCGGAGGAGGGGGGCAGCAGCGTGGTGAGCACGCGGATCAGCGTGGATTTCCCCGCGCCGTTCGGTCCTAGCAAGCCAAACACCTCGCCGTGGCCCACCGAAAAGGTTATTTCATTGACGGCGCAAAAGGTGCCGAAACACTTGCACAACTTTTCCACTTCCATCGCGACGATCGTTTTAGGCTGTATCGGCATTGGTTCCATCATTGCAATCCCGGCCACTCGGAGGGGCCTCAGAGGACGTCCTGCAAGGGCAACGTTACGTAAGCGGTCAGTCCAGGCCACAGCCGGCGGTCGCTGTTATCGACGCGCAGACGTAGTTCAAAGGTTTTGATGTCCCTCTTGCTTTGACTTACATCGCGCTGGGTGGCATAGTCGGCGTCGGCTCCGCGATAGAAAACCGTCCCCTCGCGCTCCATTCCATCGGGAAAACGCACTTGCATGCGGTCGCCCAGACGGACACGATCAACGTACGTTTCCGGCATGTCCGCACGCACCCAAAGATCGTCAGGATTGATAATAGAGGCGATCGGTTGGCCTATGTTCACGACTTCACCCTGACGGGCGGCCAGAACGGAGATAACGCCGGGAATGGGGGCGTGAATCTCCGTATAGTCCAGCCGGACCTGTGCCTTCGACATCTGCGCGCCGGCGGCTGCCTGTTGCCTCTCCATGGCCTGTAGTTGGCTTCGCCGCACCGCGGTCTGATCCTCGTTCGACCGGGCGAGCGCCACCGCCTCACGCTGGACTTCCACCTGCTTCCGGAGAGACTCGACGTGTGCTTGCTGCGCCTCAAAGGTGGCGTGCGCTTGATCCAGCGTCTGCTGCGAATCAATCTTCTGGTCGAAAAGGCCCTTCGTGCGCTGATAATTCAAGCGGTCCAACTCCAGGTCAGCCTTGGCTTCGTCTTCCTGCGCCTGCGCCGCTGCCAGCGACGCCTCCGCCTGCTTGATCTGGTCGCCCGTCTGCGCTTCCTGATATTTCAGGGCCGCCTCGGCTTCGGTGACCTGCGACGCCGTCCCCCGCTCGGTGTGGAGGTAATATGACTCGTCAGCGCGCAGCTCCTGGGGTTGGATCACAGCGAGCAATTGCCCGGGCTTGACGGTGTCGCCTTCCTTTACCAGCACCTGGGCAAGCTGCCCTTGAATTTGTGAGCTTGCCACCACATCGTCCGTGGTGACGATGCCGGTCAGAACAAGGGGCTGAGGCTTGGTCACAGCTCTGTAATAAACGACCCCGCCACCGACGATGAGCACGATCATAATCGGTATAATAATCTTGCGTCTCATTGCTCGGAAGCCTCCGGATTTCGAAAGAGGGCGTAGCGGATGAACCTCAGAACCTCCGCCTTCCTCCGGGCTAATTTGCCTTTGGTGAAAGGGTCCTGGCCGGTGACCATCCGCAAAGCAGGAGCGATATTGAAATAGTGCGCGGTCAAACCGGAAATCGAAACGATCGCGTGCACCTTGTTCAAGCGT
Source organism: Terriglobia bacterium (assembly GCA_049519635.1). Taxonomy (GTDB): domain Bacteria; phylum Acidobacteriota; class Terriglobia; order UBA7540; family UBA7540; genus Bog-366. Next base: position 6,932 of record JBEKQO010000001.1, read on the forward strand.
CGAAAATCTCCCGATTTCATTCCCCGCTCCAGCAACGGCAGCAACCGAGTTTTGATGAGAAGCGAGTTCTGGCGAATCATCCTCTCTAATGCGGGATCACCTTCCATCATCATCCGCTGGAAGATGCGGGGGTAATGTGGATGTGTGCTCATGAAGTCAAAGTGGTCGCTCACGTAACGCAAAAGAATGGGCGCCGCCGGGCCCTTCGCCGAAAGGACCTCCAGAGCTTGCTGAAGGAATTCCCGCATTTGCGAGCCCACCACCGCTTCGTAAAGGCCTTCCTTGCTCTTGAAGTAGTAATAGAGCAGGGCTTTATTCACCCCGGCGGCAGCCGCGATGGCGTCGGTTCGCGCCCCCGCCAGGCCGTGTTCCGCGTACACCTGCTCGGCAGCCTTCAAGATGGTAGCCCGCGTCTCAACGCTGTCCCGGTGCCTAGCGTGCGCTGGAATCCCTCTTGGCGTAGCCCGTTTCGTCATTTAACTAACCAGATAGTTAAATACCACGCCTTCCCGATCCGTGTCAAGCGCCGATCCGGGAGGACGAAAAGTTTAACCGTGAGCGGTGGGTGAGTAGGCGAATCGCGTGCGCGATTTTTCCCCGTAACGTTCGAGGGCCAGTTCGATCAGGCGGTCCAGAAGCAGGGAGTAAGGAATGCCGCTCGCTTCCCAGAGTTTGGGATACATGCTGATGGAGGTGAAGCCGGGAATGGTGTTGATCTCGTTCAAGAAGACCTTTGCGGACTTGCGGTTGATGAGAAAGTCCACGCGCCCCATGCCGGCGCCGTCCACGGCCTGGAAAGCGCGGATGGCCACTTCCTGCACCCGTTCCGCCTGCGCGGTGGTGAGTTGCGCCGGAATGATGAGTTCCGTGCCTTCCTTAATATACTTTGCGTCGTAATCATAGAACTCATTGACAGGCACGACTTCCCCCGGCACGGAGGCCTGGGGGTTATCGTTCCCCAGGACGGAGCATTCGATTTCGCGAGCGTCGATTCCCTTTTCGACCAGGATTTTCCGGTCGTACTGCGCGGCCAAATCCATTGCGGCCGCCAGTTCGAGCCGGTGATGAACCTTGCTGATCCCCACGGAAGATCCCGCGTTCACAGGTTTCACAAACAGCGGATAGCGCAATTCCTTTTCGATTCGCCGGCGGACGGCGACCGGATCCGCTTCCCAATCGGCGCGCAGCACCAACTCCCAGGGGAGGACGGGCAGACCGGCGTCCCGAAACAGGCGCTTCATCACGTCCTTGTCCATGCCGGCCGCGGACGCCAGCACGCCCGCCCCGACATAGGGAATGTCTGCCAGTTCCAGCAAACCCTGCACCGTGCCGTCTTCTCCAAAGGTGCCGTGAAGGACGGGAAAGACGACATCGACCTCGGGTGGCGAATTCGCGGCCGGAACCGAGGGCGCGAGTGGCAGGAGCTTGGGCCCGGCAGGATCCACGGAGGGCGTAACGAGTTCGCCGCTTTCCAGCACCTGCGGCAGGAGCTGCATGGCGCCGGAGCCCACTCGCCAGCGCCCCTCGCGGGTGATGCCGATGGGCACGATTTCATACTTCGCCGGATCGAGCGCGTTGATCACCGAGGCCGCAGATTGCAGCGAGACGTCGTGTTCGCCTGAACGTCCACCAAACAAAACCCCGACGCGGATTTTCCTGGTCACAAAATCTTCTTTCCCAAGGCAGAGGCGGCGAATCCTACACTCAGAATCGCGGTTTTGTTCATGACGTCAATGATGGGGTTGATTTCGACGAGTTCAAAGGCCAGCATTTTTCCGCTATCGGCGACCATCTCCATGGCCAGATGCGCCTCGCGGAAGGTAATTCCCCCGCGCACCGGCGTGCCCACGCCCGGCGCTTCATCGGGATCGACGACATCCATGTCGAAGGATACCACGAACCCCGCGGTCCCTCGCGAAGCGAGGGTGATGGCGCGCTCCATCACGATGCGCATTCCCAGTTCGTCTATCTCCCGCATGGTGAAAACGCTGACGCCGGAGCCGCGAACCACTTGCCGCTCGTGCGCGTCCAGATCGCGAACCCCGATCAAGGCGCACCTCTCCGGCCGCAGTTTGGGTGCAAAGCCGAAGATATGCGTCAGGGCTTCCGGACCGTGACCCAGGTTGGCGGCAAAAGGCATGCCGTGCACGTTGCCGCTGGGGCTGGTCTCCGGCGTGTTCATGTCGGCGTGGGCGTCAATCCAAAGGCAGCCCACCTCCTGGTTGCGATCGTGATAGAACTTGGAAACCCCTGCCTGTGTGCCGATGGCTAGCGAGTGATCACCGCCCAGCGAGACGGGGAAGTAGCCTGCCTCCAGCGTCTGATAGATGCGCTCGGCCACCTCTTGCGAGGTCTCCGCGATTTCCTTCAAATACTTGGCGCGCTGATTGCCGAAAGGCTGTTCTTCCGGCAGCCGCACGTGGATGTTGCCGCTGTCCTCGATCGTATGTCCCAAACTCGCCAAGGCCTGATTCAATCCCGCGGCGCGCACCGCCGACGGTCCCATGTCCACGCCGCGCCGCTCCTGTCCGAGGTCCAACGGGACACCAAGAATTTTGATTTTCAGCATGCTTCCCCCTATCGCGAATACGACTGTTACCGCACCTCAATCGGCACCGTCGGTGCCTTCCCTTTGCACTCAGTCATTGTCAAACGCAAATTTCACACAGAGGGCACGGAGTCCGATGCACAGAGGCCACCGAGAAAGACCAAAACGTCAGACCACGGCTCCTCCGTGACCTCTGTGTTTTGGAGTCTCAAGCATTTCATCAATAAGCCACTGCGTGGACTCTGGGTGAAATGTTCTTAAGCCCACCTTCTGTATTTCAAGGCGTCAAACGGTACAGCATGCGCGGGAAAGGAATCGTCTCCCGCACGTGTTCGAGCCCGCAGATCCACGCCACGACGCGCTCAATGCCCATTCCGAAACCTGAATGCGGCACGGTGCCGTAACGGCGCAGATCGAGATACCACTCGAATGCCTTTCGCGGTAATCCTTCCTCTTGTCGAATGCGTTGTTCGAGCAGCGCGAGATCGGCCAAGCGCTCGCCGCCGCCGATGATTTCGCCGTAGCCCTCGGGAGCGAGCATGTCAACGCACAACGCCAATTCCGGGCGCGCGGGATCGGGCGCCATGTAGAAGGCCTTCACCTGGCTGGGGTAGCGATGCACCAGGAGGGGCTTTTCCGAGCCCTCGGACAGCAGCGTTTCGTCCGTGCCGCCAAAGTCGCCGCCCCACTGAATTTCACTCCCCTTACCCTGGAGGATTTTCACGGCCTCGTCGTAGCTCATGCGTGGAAACGGAAGCTTGACCTTTTCCAAGTTCTCGATTTTCCGTTCCAAGGTCTGAAGTTCCGGGCGCCGCTTCTCCAGCACGCGTTCGACGACGAACGCCACCAATTCCTCGCCGAGCATCATGGCGTCTTCCAGGTGGGCAAAGGCGACTTCCGGCTCCACCATCCAGAACTCCGTCAGGTGGCGGCGCGTCTTGGATTTCTCCGCGCGGAACGTCGGGCCGAAGCAGTATGTCTTGCCCACGGCCATGGCGGCCGCTTCATTATAGAGCTGGCCGGATTGGGTGAGATAGGCTTTGTCGTCAAAGTAGTTCACTTCGAAAAGTGTGGTGGTCCCCTCACACGCGGCGGGGGTGAAGATGGGAGTATCCACCAGGGTGAAGCCGCGGTCGTCAAAAAAATCGCGCACGGCTTTGATGATTTCGTGGCGTACCCCCAGGATGGCGCGCTGCCGGGTGGAGCGCAGCCACAGGTGGCGATGGTCCATCAGGAACTCGATCCCGTGATCCTTGGGGGTGATGGGATAAGGCGTCTCCACCGGAACGAGTTGCAGAACTTCCACTTTCAAGACGTCCATTTCGAAGCCGCCCGGAGCGCGCTTATCGGCCCGCACCTTGCCGGTGACGCGCACGGAAGATTCCTGGGTCAGGCCGCGCACCGCCTCAAAAACCTCCAGCGGTACAGCGCTCTTCACCACCACGCCCTGAATGATTCCCGTGCCGTCGCGGAAGAGCGGAAACAGCAGCTTGCCACTTTCTCGAAGGTTGTACAGCCAGCCTTGCAGAATCACTTCCTGGCCGGCATATTCGGAAACTCGACGGATTTCAACAACAGGGGGCAAGGATTCATTCCTCCTTCGGAAGGCTTTCCATGCGGTCTATGACCTCTGCCAGGCGTGGAAGGCTGGTCTTTTCCGGCCCATAATCGCGAATTTCAAAAAGCACGGGGAACTGGCCCTCGCCGCGGCGGAAGTCACGGACCGCCTCCGTCCAATTAATGTTGCCGTCGAAGGGCATCAGGTGCTCGTCCTTTTCGCCGCGATTGTCATGCACGTGAGTAGAGGCGATGTGCGCGCGCAGGGTTTCGAACGCCGGGTGCAGGCCGTTCTTCATATTCGCGTGGCCGGTATCAAAGCAGATTTTCATCTTGAGGTGGGTGTACCGAAGAAACTCCACCAAACGCTCGGGTGTCCCCAGTTCGTTGGGAACATTCTCGAGCAACAACTGCACGCCGCGGTCTTTGGCAGAAACCTGCAAGTGCTCGAGCGAAGTCATGACGGCGTCGAATTTGCTCAGATCGTATTCCTCCCCTGGCAATCCCATGTGCACGATCAGGTAGCGAAAGGGCAGATAATCGGCGATGTCGAGGGCGCGCTTGATCTCATCCATGGAATCGATGCGCAGGCGGCGCTCCAGGTAAGCGACGGAAACCACGAGCCCGCCGGCCCCGCCCCAATCCGCGTCGCCATAAAGCGGCGCATGGACGGAATGCAAGTTCACTTGATGGTCGCGAAACCATTGGGCCACGTCGCGCACCTGGTTGCGGTCTGTATAGTCCAGGTGCTGGCGGGCCCCAAACAGTTCCATGGTCCGGAATCCCGCCCCCAGGATCTTATCCAGGGTGTGGGAGTTGAGCCGCTCGTTGACGTAAAGGTACGTGGAGAGACCGTATTCCATCAGTATCCAACCGCCTTTCCATCCGCGCGGGGATCGGAAGCGCCAAAGCGCCACCCGGATTCGGGGGCAACCTCGACGGCCTCGCAATCGCCGATACTCTCGCGGAAGTCCATTGGGTAGCCGGCCTGCTGAAGCTTGCCGAGAGTGTCAGAGGAGAAACCTACCTGCTCGAACGTCAGGAGGTCCGGCGTCCACTGATCGTGAAAGCGCGGCGAGGTTACGGCCTGAAGAACATCCATCTTATAAACAAGGACATTAAGCAAGACCTGTAAGACCGTGTTGGTGATCGTGCTGCCTCCGGGCGAGCCGAGGACCAGCCGCACCTTTCCGCCACGGGTCACCACGGTCGGCGTCATGGACGAAAGGGGACGTTTGTGCGGAGCGATGGCGTTGGCTTCACCCTGTACCAGCCCAAACAGGTTGGGTGACCCAGGCTTTGCGGTGAAGTCGTCCATTTCATTGTTGAGGAAAAATCCCGCGCCTTCCACCGTTACGCCGGAACCGAACCACCCGTTCAGGGTGTAAGTATTGGCCACGGCATCGCCCTCGGCATCGACCACCGAAAAGTGCGTGGTGGCGCCGGATTCAAAAACCTGTGGCTCGCCGGGCCGAACGGGCGCGTCAGGGCGCGCGCCAAGAATTTCCGCGCGCAACTGCGCGGCATAGCGAGGCGATGTAAGGCCCGCCACCGGCACGGAAGTAAAATCGGCGTCGCCCATATAGGAAGCGCGGTCGGCGTAAGCGCGGCGCATGGTCTCCGCCAGCAGGTGAATCGAGGGGTAGGAGTTCGCGGTGCCCAAATCGAGCGGTTCCAGCACGTTGAGCATTTCGATCAGCATCGTGCCGCCGGCACTGGGCGGTGGGGGGCTCAGGATATCAAAGCCGCGGAAATGCCCCACCAACGGCGGGCGCAACTTGGCCTGGTAATGCTCCAGATCCTCGCGCGAAATGAGTCCGTTGTACTTTCGCATGGTCGCCACCAACGCCTGCGCAGCCGCTCCGGAATAGAAGGCTTGCGGACCGCGCTTGGCGATGGCGGCGAGAGTACGGGCCAAGTCAGGCTGCCGGAAAACGGCGCCGGCCTCATAGAAATTCCCGTCATGCAGGAAAATGTGGCGCGAGCCGTCAAACTTTTCCAAGAGGGCGCGTTCGGTGCGAAAATGCTGGGCGAGCGAATAGCTCACAGGAAATCCATTCCGCGCCAGGTGAATGGCGGGAGCCATCACGCGCGCCAGCCCGAGATGGCCATACTTCTCTTCCGCCAACGCCAAGCCCATGACCGTGCCGGGAATTCCCGCAGCGCGCGCCCCCAGGGTGCTGGCGCCGGCAATCACGTTCCCCTGCGCGTCCTGATACATCGCGCGCGTGGCCGCTGCCGGCGCTTGCTCGCGGTAATCCACCACCATGGCGTCACCGGTGGCCATGCGAATCAGCATGAAACCGCCGCCGCCGAGGTTGCCCGCTTGCGGAAAGGTGACCGCCAGCGTGAATCCCACCGCCACCGCGGCATCCACGGCGTTGCCGCCCGCCCGAAGGATTTCCACGCCGGCTTGGCTTGCCAGCGGCTCGCTGGATGCCACCATGCCACTGCGCCCGGCCACCGGAGTGAGGGCGTATGCGGGCAGCGCCAGCAGCGCAGCGAGCAGGGCAGGGGCGCGGATCAATCGATAGAATGGCACGAAAATCACCTGGGGGTAACGGGAACTGCCGACCTTGATGCACCGGAAAAAGTTTACAAAGGAATAACTGTAGGGGAAAAGGCACAAGGCGTCAAGGCAGGCACGGCGGGTGCAAGCTGCGCCGCCATGCCGTGCTAGAATGACTGCGTGAGAACATGCATTCATCCTGGCAAGGCCGTAGTGCTTCTCCGCCGGGCAGCGATATCGATACAAAAGGAAATCTCCTATGAAAATCTACTTTGGCTTTACCGTTGCAGGCGACCGCTCGACCGTCGGAACAGCCAGAGGCATTGTGCAATGGCTGGAAGAGTTGGGTCACGAGGTGCTGACCCGCCATCTGGTAATTGAGGGCGCCCGCGCCGGCGACCGTTTGCTGGGCCCGCCGGCGGTATACCAGCGCGACATGGATTGGCTCCGGCAGTGTGACCTCTTCATCGCGGAGGTTTCCGGTTCCTCCTTCGGCCTGGGCTTTGAGGCGGGTTATCTGCTCGGGGCGACTCCGACAAAGATAATACTACTGTATAATATATATGTTGAAGATAAGATATCATTTCTCATAACCGGGAACACCCACCCGAACTGCACGCTGGTTCCGTATTCCAGCCTGGCGGAAGCGGAGGCGTTCATCCGGACTCAAATCGGCCGGGCGGATGCTGCGCCGGAAACCGCCGAGTAAGTCGTTGCCACAGATCAGCCTTGATCCCACGGGTGAGGATGCTGATGGATGGGGAATTTCTTGCACCGCTTCGCGAAGAGTGGGAGCCCGTCTCCCCGCCCGCGCGCATCGGCTGGCTGGCCTTTTACGGAATTTTTCTGCTCTACGCGCTGACGGATAGGTCTGGCTACTTGCTGATCGATTATGTGTTCGTCCCCATTCATGAAGGCGGGCATTTGCTTTTCAGCTATTTCGGGCACACCTTGATGGTGGCGGGCGGAACCCTTTTGCAACTCGGTGTTCCCCTGATGCTGGCCATCTATTTTGCCTTCCAGCGCCAGGCCCCCGGCGTCGCGTTCTGCTCTTTCTTCTTCTTTGAAAACTTCCTGAACGTCGCCACTTATATGGCGGACGCGCGCGCCCAGGTGCTCCCGCTGATTACGGTGGGCGACCCGGATTTTGTCGAGCATGACTGGTTTACCATGTTCGGCCAAATAGGCGTGCTGGAATACGACACCAAAATCGCCGCCGTGGTCCGGGCGATCGGCTGGTTGGGAATGATCGCGGTGGCCGTCTGGCTTTGGTGGAGAACTAAACAATCCGCTCATCCTCAGGGCCCTCACGCCCTTCGACCTTTTTCCCGAGTCTGACCCCTTCACCGCAAAGGGTAGCGCGGACCTGTTCTGTAGGTCCGCGGCTTTTCCTTGCCCTTAGGAGACGAGCCGCGGACATAAAAAACAGGTCCGCGCTACACCTGCTCTGCCGTCCGTAGCAGCCCATCCTCATTGTGGCGTGAGCGCGTGGCCATCCAATTGGGAAGGCAGCGCCACTCCGAGCAGGCCCAACACGGTCGGAGAGATATCCAAAAGGGAGGGTGAGGCGGGGAATTGCCGGTTGGAAAAGAAGATCCCCTGCGTATCACTGGGGTCGGATGCGCAGTGATCGCCGCTCCATTTCTTCATATTGGCCACGATAATGCCTGCCGGCACTGCTCCCAACGAGGTTTGCCACGAGGTGCGGTAGCCATCGCGAAAGCCCATTTGCAAGTCGGGCGCCTCGCTGATGCGCGGCCCATGGAAAATCTCGCTCCCGAGATAGACGTTTTCAATGACCTTCTCGTGGGTGTCGGGGTCCTCGAGGGCCAGCAACTTCCGGCGCAGGTCCTCAAGAATCCGCTGGGCGTCAGCGCCGGGGCTGACGATCCCATATTTCTCGCGCCCGCTCAGGTTCAGGTAAATCTGGCCCAAGCCCACCGCATAGGCCTGGGTGCGGCTCCAATCGGTGTTGGGAAAGAAACTGCCCTGGCCGAACAGGTTGTCAAGATTGTACTGCTTCTCCTCCGCGCCGGGATTCTTGAGGGTCATGTAACCGTTCTGCACCAGCCAGGTGTTGGTGTTGAATCCCTTGCGCCAGGAATGGAAGCCGTGATCGGAGACGATGATCAGCGTGGCATCGGGCTTCATGGTCCGCATCACGTCGCCCACGATGGCGTCCATGCGCTCGTAGGTTTGCTCGATGGCATCGCCGTATTTCGCGGCCAGCTCGGGGTCATAGCGCGGATGCTGCGGGTCAATCAAGCGGTAGAACATGTGGCTGACGCTGTCGGTGGCGGTGAAGATTGACACCAGCAAACTGGGCGGATCGTTCTTCAACTCATCCAGCAGGATTTCCCGCTCTTGCCCCATGGTGCGCCAGCAATCTTCCAGGAACACGCCCTCATCGATGCGTTCTTCGTTGAGCGCCCAGGTGTCGTGCCACCAGCCCAAAGTCTTCATCAGGCCGTGCTTCTTCACCAATTCGGCGGCGTAACCGGGCGGCGAAGAAATCGGCAGCGGGGAATCTTCCGGATCCAGGTTCAGCGCCGACATGTACACGCGCAAATCCGGCGACGACTGCAAAATATAAAAGCGGCAAATCGAACTCAGGGAGAGAAATGGCGTCACGCGGAACTTGGCGTGGAACCAGTCGCTCCATTGCCGCTCGCCGAGCGCGGCGGTGTGGCCTTGCAGATTGATGGTCACGGTCTTGCCGTCAGGAGAGACCTTGAAATCGATGGGGACGGTCAGGCGCGTGAACTTGTCGCTGGTGGGGTCCACAGGGCCTTCGATGGTCGTCGCCGCGTGGCTGTCGTTCAGCTCCAGCCGCACCAGCTTGCCGCCAAACTCTGTGTCGCCGGTGTCCCACGGCGTCAGGTCGGAGCTGAAGTAGAAAAAGGTTCCCCAGGTCCCGCGCAAGTCCGGAACGCCCAGGCCCGACCACAACTTTCCTCCCGGAATCGTCGTGGGCGGAAACTCCAGCGGCATGCGAATGACAGTGGTTTTGTAGCCCGCGTCGGCCACCGCTTTGTAGAAGGGCACGCCGCTGCGCAAGTTCGTCACTTTCGGCCGTTTGTAGGGAATCAGCCCCCAGAGAAACTTGGGCCGCTCGCGCGAGACCAGCGCCAGCTCCGGCAGGTAAGTTTCCGGATCGCGCTTCAGGAAATCGTAAATTCCCGTGCCTCCCGGATTGAGCCCCGTCGCGAACGACGCCCAGGCCACGGGCGACTCCGGCGGGTTGGTGGTTGCCAGCGGCTTGAACGTGCCTTCGCGCTCGAGGCGCGCCAGATTGGGAAGCTTGCCCTCCGCCATCCACTTGGAAGCAAATTTGGGGTCGGCGCCGTCAAAGCCCAGCACCACCACTTGCTTCGTTACCGGGCGCGTGGCCGCCCCTCGATGACAACTTGGGAGATAACCCAAAACTGCCAGCCCTGCCCCGAGGAGGGAGTAGACGGCCAGCCGCTTCATAGTGAATTTTGTTTTCAGCATGAACTTGTTATTGTAAGGAATCCAACCCCAGCCCGTCGAGCAAAAACTCAAGACCAGCGGAGAGTGATGAGCAAGTGGCGCGCTCTCTCTCCTCATTTTTCGAGATGGTTGATCAAAAACACGTAGCGCCGACCCTTTAGAGCCTGCCCTGAACGGAGCGTAGGGTCGGCATTTTGGCGCGCGCCTGACCTGCTGACCTAAGGGTCAGCGCTCCAACCCGCCATCAACCTATTAGAGCTGCTGTTTTTTCCTTAGCAGGTAATATGCGAAGTTCCAAATCTTGGCGCGGGTGTCCTTTTCCAGGGTTGCAATCAGGCTGGCAAACTCGGTGGGGTATTCGCTCAACATGCGCAAGGCCTCCGGCGCCGTCCGGGAATAGAACCCATGGCGCAAGCGGTGTGCCTGCGCGCGATTCTTCCCCTCAAGGGTAGTTGCGCCGCGCGAGCGCCGGGCGTTGGCGCGGCAAGCCGCCAGTGCGGCAGGAGTCATCGTGCGCTTTTTAGTAAGTGACATGTAAATCTCCTCTGAAATCTCAAATTCGACATCGCGGTCGCTTGCATCAGCGGTACACCCGTTTGAATTCGGTCCGGGTACCCGCCCTCTTTTGTTGGCATCCTTGGATTTCCCGTCCTTCGCCTTTCTCCTCTGGATTCAACAACTCATCCGGATTGTGGCGATTGGGGCCTATTGCCGCTCGGAACTACGTGTTCGGGGGGCGCGTCTTATCACAGAAATCCAGCTATCTCCTCTGCTTGCTATAACTCATCGTCGATTTACAATAAGCCTTTTGCTTTCATTAACTCATCCAGAGCACTTTTCCTTCTCCTTTGCTTTCAACAACTCATCCAGACCATTCTTCATTTTTAACATCTTTACGAGAGGCTGCCTCCCACCGGCCTTGGCAATGAAACCAAGTCGATAAGCAACCTGCCCCTGGCGGCCTGCTTGGCCAACTCTCTCCGCGGCCTCGGTGTGAACGCTTTGGCCGCCCCAGAGGACGAGGAAAAGTGGACGCGTGCCGCGCCCCTCCACCCCCAAATTCCTTTCCGTAATTTCCGGTTTATTCATTCTGGATATCACCATCTCGCTTCAATTCCATCCGGTAAGTTACCTGCCCGGAGCGCCAGGCAAGAGCAGGAACCGGCCCCGCGCCCAGCGAGAGCTAGCCTTATGGGCAAGTGTACGCACAAGGGCTAACCCTGTCAAGCAAAAAATGGGCTACAACTACAGCCTATGGATTAGAAAACAGGTCAGGGGCGGGGCTGAGCCGCATTTTTCACCATGGGTTTGGCGGGGCGGGGCTTTGCAGGCTGCGGATAAACTCGAAAGTGCTGTCATTCTCGACGCCCTCTTTGTCCCTTGTCAGCACCACCCCGGCGCTCGGCGCGCCACCCCTCCTCATTGGAGGCGGGGAGTTCCTTAATAGCTCCCCTCCTGATTCAGGAGGGGTGGCGCCTTGGGCGCCGGGGTGGTTGTCCGCGGTGGGGCGTCTTTCCGCAGCCAATCCAGCACCACCCTTGCGGCCGCCCCCAGTGAGTATCTAAGCGTGGTAAGAAATGCGGGCTAGGCGTTAAAGGAAGGGGGGGCGACGATGCGGGACCCGCGAACTATAAATGTTATCTTATTCTTTCCCCAGCCGCGAAAAAGACCGGTCGATGGTGAACGACAAGGTGGCGCGGGCGATCTCGGCGTAATTCACCAGGGCCTCCCGATAGAACGTCAAGCTGCGTTCGCGCACGACTTCTTCGGTGGCTTGGGGCGCTACCATGTGGTGGGTTTCGTGCAACAGGATGCTGAGCAGGCGAAAGCGCAATTGTTGGTCGTGGAACTCTTCCCGCCGGCTTCCGGCGATGAACTGGGTATCGAGCGCGGTATCCATGATCGGCTGGGCCAGCCAGCTTTCCACGCGGTCAAAGGCGATATCCATCTCCCCCACGGCGGCATCGCCAAAAGCGTCATGGGACTCGCAGAAGGGCGCTTCCTTCACCACCATGTGCCGGTGGCCCAGGCATCCGCACACATTCTTGCGGCGCAACTGGACCACGATCAGCCCCGGGGCGTTTTCCAGGATTTCCTCGTACCCCTCGCGGCATTGCGCAGGGGTCTCCGCCCAATCGCGTTCCACGGCGCGCACCACCTGTTCCGCCCTCGCCGGATCGCGGTAGCGATGCGCCACCACCACCACGGGCCGCGGGCGGTCCGGAAAAGCCGCCAGCCGATACCGCCGCCCCGCCAGCCATTCCACCCAGCGCGCCGCCCGCGGGCGAGATGCGAGGTAGTTCTCGACGGCTTGCGCCAGTGGTGGGCGGTCAGGAACCATAGGGTTTTATTCTAACCCCACTGAGGGACACGCGGGAGTTGAAGAGGCAGGACACCGTCAAAGTCTAATGGGGTTGAAAGGGCCCCTCACCTTCCCTCCTCCGTCGGGCACCCTCCCCCCTGGGAGAGGGCTGTGATTTTGATTTCTCTCCCTCTCCCTTGGGCAGAGGAGGGACCGCAAGGCGGGGGGTGAGGGGTTTCTTCGCGGGTGATACATTCACGGCCACGGAGGTACGCGACACCCGCAACTTTGACGGAACCCTGGTTGAAGAGGTTAGAAGTTAGCGATTTGGAGGACTCGAAAGTTGAGGAGTTGAAGAACTTGGGGTAAGGACTAGCCCGGCGTCTTGCCGCCTTCTGCCGTGGGGCTGATCTTTCTAGCTGCCCAGGACGAGCAAACCCGCGGCCCGGGCCAGCTTGGCTTGGTCTCGGTCGAAGGTATAGAAATCGTCAGCAGCGAGAATCAAGGCGGAGGCGACATGCAGGGCGTCTAGGGCGCGGCACCCCAGCGCAGGCGCGTGGCGCCGAGACAGTTCGCGCGCTCGCGCCCACGTTTCCGGGGGGAAATGCTCCGACTGCCAAATGCCTGCTTGCAAGTCGTCCGTAAAGTCCTCCTCTATCGCCTTCGCCTCATTGACCGTCCAACCTTTTGGGCGAGCCGTAACGGCAAAAACGATGCTCGTGAATTCTGTCTCTCCAAAGGGCGTAACCATAAACGCGGGCCGATGCTCGTTGACCAACGAAATGGCCGAGGGGGAGTTGACGTCTCGACCATACAAGGACACAAGGAAACTGGTATCCGCGTAGGAGTTCAAAAGCGACTTCGTTCCTTTCGGAGGATCTCGGCGACGTTGAGACGAATGGGGCGGTTGCCGAAGATTTGTTTCTGGCGCGCGGCAAAGTCAGGGTATGCTCCACCTTTGGCGGGCTCCGGAATGATTCGGCCTAGCACTTCTTCCCGCTTGCGGAGTACCAAGGTCTCGCCGCGGCGGAGCGGTGCCTCAACCTTGCGCGAGAACTGCTGGCGAACCTCCCGAACCGTCACGCTTTTCATGTTACACATTCTAGGTGTAACAGAGGGAAGAAGTCAACTGCACAGAGCCCGAAGGCTAAAGGGTAAAGGTTAAAAGCTAAAGCCGAATCAGAGGGAACTTCCGGGATCATCCTTTACCATTTACCCTTTACCTCCCATTTCCTAACGCAGGACCAGCGGTTTTTCTTCCGACCCCAGGATATCGGCGGGCAATCCCATGACTCGCGCCAGGGTAGGCGCGATCTGCTTCAGCGACATGCGCCCGAGGTTTTTCCCTGGGGCGATATCCCGGCCTACCGCGGTGAACATTGCTTCCATGCCCTGGTGGGAGGGGAGGTATCCGTGCGTGCCGCGATCTTTGGAAGTGTCGCTCAACACCGGCCCCTCCAGCCGGTCGGAGAAACAAAAGCCGGGCGCCGCCTCGATCATAAGTTCGGCGTCGGGGTCCGCTTGCAGCGCTTCCAATTGCCGCCGGTCAACGATCGCCTGCACTGCGCCTGTGGCGCGCAGCCGATCCACGGCGGTCGCCAACCGCCGCCGGTCGTCGGCCGAAGGTTCCTCCAGCCAGTAAACCGCGAGCGACCCGCCGGCGCTCACGGCGCCCAGCCGCCGCAACGTCAGCGAGCCGTCGGCGCCGCGCGCGAAAAGTCCGTGCTCGGCGAAAACCACCAGGGGCGCAGCTTCTTTTTCCACCGGCACGAAGCCGTGATCGGAAAGCACCACCAGCGTGGTCGCGGGATCGGAGGAAATGGCGTCGCGAATCTTTCCCACCGCCTGGTCGGCCGATTCCAGCGCCGCGAGCGCCTGCGGTGATGCCGGGCCGAATGCATGCGCCTGCGAGTCGTACCAAACGAAATGCACCAGCAGCAAATCCGGCCGATAGCGATTCCAAAGGTAGAGCGCTGCTTCACCGCGCAATTGGTCGGGATCAGCCTTGCCGAGCATCGGCGCGAGCCCTTGCGCCACTTCCGCGAAGAGTCCGGGAGTGGCATGCCGCGCGGGGGTTTCAAAATCGCGATGCGGATCGGCTACGGCGGGATTCCAGATTTCCGGAATGTTCCAGTCGATGGCCGCGCCGGCGCTCACCGGCCAACTGAGGGCGGCGATTTTGCGTCCGCTGACGCGCGCCACATCCCACAATGCCGGCGCCCGCAGCGCCGCCGCGAACCAGCACCAAGGGCGTGCTTTTTCCGTGGGATCGAGCGAAGCAAGATGGCTGTAAATGCCATGATCGCGCGGGGGAAGGCCGGTAACAATCGTGGCGTGCGCGGGGTACGTGGTGGAGGGATAGACGCTCTCCACCCCTTCCGCACTGGCGCCTGCCTTCTCGATCGCCGCGAGATTTGGGAAGCGGTGGCGCGATTCAGCCGCGCGATAAATATCCGGCCGCAGGCCATCCACGGAAAGCACTACCAGACGTCCGCGTCGAGATGCCGTGGGGTTCACTTGGTCATACCTCGATTGCCCTTACAGACATCGGGCGCTTTGCTTTGTTGCGCTCGCGCCAATGCCGGCAGCAGAAAAAAAATCAGACAAAGCAGCGTTCGTCGTCTCACCCTTGTTCCTTTCTCTGCGTCGCGCTGAAACCGCTGGACAATGTTTACCACGTTTCGAGACATCGGGCTACTTCCGGGGAACGGGCTGCGTAGCGGTGCTCGCCTCTCCCCTTGGGGGAACAAGTCTGCGGTGCGCTCATCTGGAAATATATCACCGCCGACACGGCCGCACCACGCGCTCTCGGGAAGGCGCAAATGGGTATAATATAACCGTTCCAGGTGATGGAGGTCCCCTTTAAGCGTCCTTATTATAGGACTGGTGATTCACGGCCACTCACCGGCGCCCAGGAGTTTTTTTGGGGGGGGATGCGGAACATATTCGGGAAAGTTCGCGACATCCTATATCGACCCAAGACGAAGTAGGGCTATGCATTCATCGCGGCCCCCAGCTTGAACGGGGCGGAGTCCGGGAAGAAGTCCAAACCTCCGCCCGCTGAGGGCCACGGTGATACACAAAGGCGTGTATGGCTTTGGACGAACTTCACGCGCGACGGCTTGCGACCGTGGCGAATCTGTTCGACGCTGCCTTGGACCGGATGGAACTGGTTCTCCGTTCGGCCGAAGAGAGCCCTGACGGTCGAGAGGCCTCCCGGCTTTCAGCGGAGCAGGCCCGGTTCATTCGCGACAGGATGGCGGCAATTCGCGGCCGCCTGCACGAAGGCCTGCGGCGCTTCTCCGTTCGACTGCAAAAACCCGAGCCCAAGCAGATGCTGATTGCAGAGCTTTCCACGCTTTGGGTCATCCTGGAGAATGCTCGCCCCGATCGCATGAAAGGGTACGGGCTGAGATTTGCTCCTGAGGACAAGGCCGAATGGGAAAGTCTCGTCCAGGCCCTCCTGCAAGAGACTGAGCTGATTCGCGGCACGGTACTAAAAGGAAAAGTGAAGATTTGACTCTCCCCCCCTGCCGCGATCCTATAGGGCGCCTCCCCCTCACAGAGTGCGGATGTGAATTGACCCACCGCTGGTGTGGAGACGCAATTCTTCTCCCCCCGAGCCTATCGATCCCTGCATGCGGGAGTGGGAGACAGTGCCTACCACGCGCACGGGCAGGTCGCTTGAAACCGAACCACCGGAGGTTGAGGCGTCAAGATTCAAATTGGCGGAGGGGTCAATCGCAATTTCGATGTGCCCGCCGGAAGTCTCCAGCACTCCTCCGTGGCGGTTGCCAGGGCTGTAAGTGGCGTGGATGGATCCGCCGGAAGTCTTAGCCTCCACGTAGCCGGAAACGCGTTCGATCTTAATCCCCCCGCCACTGGTGTGGGCCGTGAGGCTTCCATCGATCCCCTCCGCGTCAATCGGCCCCCCCGAGGTTCCCACGTGCGCATCGCCTGTAACCTCACGGACGCGGATCGGGCCTCCGGAGGTGTAAGCTTCCAGGTTGCCGTTCAAGCCGGTAACCTCGATGGGGCCCCCCGACGTTTTTACGTCGGCGGCGCCGCGCAGGCCGGAAAGGGTGATGCTACCCCCACCGGTGCGAAGCTCCGTGCGGGTTTCTGCCGGTACTTCTATTTCAAAATGCACGGAAAGATTGTGCGGCCAGGCGGACTCGTGCTTGCGCCGAGCCGTCACGCTCGCCCATCCCGCGCTGCTGGTAAAGCTGAACTCAAGCTCGCTGTTCAAATCTTCCCGGTCAGAAGTGATCACGATGTGCGCACCCGAGCGCGGTGTGCCCGTCACCGTAACGCTTCCCACTTCCGATTCAATAACGAACCGGCCCTTGGGCTGGAGATCCAGATTCTTCTCGATGCGAGACTCCGCCGCGGCGGGCGATGCCATCGCCACGAGGGATAGGGCCGCCACCAGGACTCCCAGACTTCGGTAACTTCTCATCTTTTCCTCCTTCGGAATACTTCTATGGTTTGTTACGTTAGACGGGCGGCCCGAGTTCCGGATAGCAGGATATTTTCGGTTTGAATCGCTTTCTTGGGTCCCTGCAGGAGATAAATTCCACAGCCGCGGGAAACGCCTCAGCAAAACGCCGTCATGAATACGACGCCAAAACCATGAATTCTTCTTCCCTCGCCCCCTTGGGGGAGAGGGGGGACCGCAAGGCGGTGGGTGAGGGGTCAACACGAGCATAAGTACACTGGGTCAGGTTTCAATATGGGACGAAGGTTTAGACCTCCTCACTCCAAGCTGCTATAGACGTACACGCCGCCCATGCGCACGCGAACCTTGATGTCCTGATCGCCGTTAATATTCCAGAACATAATTCTGCGGCCCCAGCCGGCGCTGTTTTCCCCGTGCAAATCGCTTTGCACGTAGCCCAAGAGGGACCGTGCGTTCAACGAGCGCAGACGGTAGATGGAGGGAACGTTGACTTCCACGTCGCCGTAGTTGACGCTGATTTCCTGTTTGCCAACGAGGCCGCTGACGCGCACATCCCCGTCCACGCACTTCATCGCCACGTTGGCGTCAAAAGGCATATGGATGCGAAAGTTCACGGAGAGCTTTGACTCATCGCGGAATGGCCGCCACAGCCGGCGCGCGGGATAAAGCGTGCGCAGCAGAACTTGCTTGTCCTTTCCCTCCAGCGTTACCTGCACCTGGTCATAAAGCGGCTCGGCTTTTTTCTGGTTCCCCGCTTCCACCACCTTCTCGGCCGTGATTTCCAGGCGCGGCTCGTCCCAGCCTTCCACCTGGATGTCGCCCATGCGCGTGTCAATGGTGAGCGTGCCATAGGAAAACATGCGTACCGAATATTGAAATGATTTGCTGAATTCATCGGCGCGCAGCGGAACATGCCCGCAAAACATCACCGCCCCCAGCAGGCAGAGAGACAGGACGGAGATGGGAGATTTCGCCAGGACTTTCACGCCATGATGTTACGACCGCGAAAAAGGAAGAGCAAGCGCCGCGCGGACCTGTTCTGTAGGTCCGCGGCTCGTCTCCCATGGGCAAAAAAAGCCGCGGACCTACCGATCAGGTCCGCGCTACCATTTTGGTTTTTCAACTTTTGCCCTTTGCCTTTTGCGCTTTGCCTTTTGACTTTCTTTTGCGGTTCAATCGGCCTGCGCTGCACGCACGAGGATCAAGCCCTACGGTCCCAGCCCAATCTGGCAGGCGTGGGCTTCACGCGTTTGGCGTTCCTGGTCGAGGTAGGCGCGCGTACGGCGGGTTAGTTCTTCGAAATCCACTTGGTGCGCGTCGAATTCCGGGCCGTCCACGCAGGCGAACTTTACTTTGTCGCCCACGGTAACGCGGCAGCCGCCGCACATTCCGGTGCCATCAACCATGATAGGATTCAGGCTGGCCATGGTGTGTACGCCCCACTCACGGGTGAGTGCCGAGGCGTAGCGCATCATGGGAATAGGTCCGATCACGTGTGCGGCGCCCACCGGCGACGTTTGCGCGGCCTTCCAAGCCTTCATCAGGTCCACCACCGTGCCCTTCATTCCCGCCGAGCCATCGTCGGTGGCCCACTGGACCTCATCACAGGCCGTGCGGAGTTCCGCGTCGAGAATGATTTGCGCCGTCGATCGCGCTCCGCACAAAGCCGTGACGCGATTGCCCGCTTTGCGGAAAGCGCGGGCCACGGGCAGCAGCTCCGCCACGCCTACGCCTCCGGCGATACACACCACGTGCCCAACGTTTTCAATTGCCGCGGCCTGCCCCAGCGGACCGAGCAAGTCAGCCAGGATCTCGCCGGGCTCCATGGCCACCAAGACGCGGCTGGTCTTGCCGATCCCTTGAACCACCAGAGTGATGGTGCCTTTTTCGGGGTCGCCGTCCACAAGGGTCAGCGGGATGCGCTCGCTGTCGGCGCAGGGACGCAAAATCACGAATTGCCCTGCCTGCCAGTGCCGGGAAACGCCGGTGGCCTGCACCTCAAACCAGGCAATTTCCGGAGTAATCAGCCGCTTCGCCAGGATGCGATTCTCTGCCCTTGCATCTGTAGCGCCGGGCTTTAGCCCGGCACCAACCGATGCCGGGCTAAAGCCCGGCGCTACATCAGCCCCCGTACCTGTTGCGGATTGGTGATCCCGCAAAGCATCATGAATCGCCGCCGCGGCGGCGCGCCCATCACGCATGGCCAAAATCACGGTGGAGCCTCCACGCACCACGTCGCCGCCGGCAAACACCCGCGCCATACTCGTCTGCCCCTTGGGGTCCACTACGATCTTCCCGCGTTGGGTCACTAGCTGCGGCGTGGAGCGCTGCACCGTGGGGTTGGGGCTCTGCCCGATCGCCATAACCACGGTGTCCACCGGCACTCGATACTCCGAGCCCTCCAGGGGAACCGGCGAAGGACGCCCGGATTCATCGGGCTCGGCCAGCTTCATGCGGATGCACTCCATCTCGTGCAGGGTTCCCTTCTCGTCACCGAACAGGCGGACCGGCGCCGCCAGAAATTCAAAGTGCACGCCTTCTTCTTCGGCATGTTCGACCTCTTCCAGGCGAGCGCGCAGCTCGGCGCGCCCACGCCGGAACAAGATGGTGGTCTCGCTGCCCATGCGTCGCGCCCAACGCGCCGCGTCCATGGCGGAATTCCCTCCGCCCACCACCACCGTTCGCGCTCCGATGCGCACGGGGGTGTCCGCTTCCGGAAAGCGAAATGCTTCCATCAAATTCAGCCGCGTCAAGAATTCATTCGCGGTGTAAACACCCACCAGGTTTTCCCCCGGGATATTCATCAAATGCGGCAGGCCTGCGCCGGTGCCCAGGAAAACCGCCTCAAACCCTTCCGCAAACAACTCTTCCACGGAGTAAGTTTTCCCCACGATGACATCTTTGCGGAATTCCACTCCCATCGCCCGCAGACGGTCGATTTCCCCGCCGATGATTTCCCTCGGCAGGCGGAAATTGGGAATGCCGTAAGCGAGCACGCCGCCCAATTGGTGCAAGGCTTCAAACACCGTCACGCGATAACCATTCCGCACCAGGTCATACGCCGCAATCAGGGATGCCGGACCACTGCCAATCAGAGCAACACGCGCACCCTCCGGGGCGGGCGTGGCGGAAGGCGTGGCAGACCCCATCTCGCGATGCTGGTCGGCGGCAAAGCGTTCAAGCGAACCAATCGCCACCGGCTCGAGCTTTTTCCCCAGCAGGCAGGATTTCTCGCAGAACAATTCGTGCTGGCAGACCCGGCCGCAGATTCCCGGAAAAGGGCTTTCTTCGCTGATTTTCTGGAAAGCAGCGTCAAAATTCCCCTGCGCCATTAAGTCGATGAAGCTCTTGACGTTGATGTGGAGGGGGCAGGCTTGCACGCAAACTGGATCTTTGCATTGCAAGCATCGCAGCGCCTCAACCCGGGCTTGCTCCAAGGAAAAGCCCAGCGAGACCTCATCGGACCCCTGCACCCGCTCCTCGGGTAACCGCACCGGCAACACTTGGCGAGGCGCCTTGGGATTCCGCCGCAGCTTCGGTTTGGCTTCCACCGGGCGTGAATTAGCCTGCTTAGGAGTTTGTGAATCCACTGTTTTCCCCCTCGGACCGCCTTGGCGCTGCGCCGTTATACTCAGCGTACGCGTTTCCCCCACTCGGAAAGCGTTTGCGCACAGCAACTTCCGCCTTAGTGACGGCCCCACGTAAAATGGGAGCAATTCAGGTGCCAGCCGACATCGGCCGAGAATGGCCAACTTCGACCCAAGGAAGTGGGATCGTAGGCAACGGTGTCATTTACGAGACGCGGCCGCTCCCGGGAGCGGTCATTACCGCGAATTGGCCAGGGCATCTTAGCCGTGCAAAGTCATGGCCAAGATGGCCATGCCACAAGGACTCGAATTCCGCTCCCGCGTGAGTGACTAGGGCTGCAAAAGGGATCGCATTCCCAATGACACCCCTACAGGGTTCTCACATTGTGACCATACAAATTGTCATCCATGACACTATGTCCTAGTCACATTATAGCAGTTGTATTTGACGATGGGTTGCTCCATACTCCCGCTGGATCCCAGTTGTCTCTCGCAAAATGGGGGTGTTCGAAATGGAAGCATCTACTCAAGCAGTCAAGACAGCTTACGACTCCGCCATGGAGAATTTCGATCTCGCGGCGGATGCACTGAATTTGAGCGTCGATGTTCGCAACATGCTGAAGTACCCGGAGCGGATTTTGCACGTGAACCTCCCGGTACGGATGGACAGCGGACATATTCAAAGGTTCGAGGGTTACCGGGTTCAGCACAGCACGGCGCGGGGCCCGGCCAAAGGAGGAATTCGCTATCATCCCGGAGTTACGCTGGATGAAGTGAAAGCGCTTGCCACTTGGATGACTTGGAAGTGCGCAGTGGTCAACATTCCATTTGGCGGGGGTAAAGGGGGTGTAACCTGTAATCCCAAAGAGATGACGCAGACAGAACTCGAGCGTATGACTCGCCGTTATGCCAGCGCGATTCTGCCGCTCATTGGTCCGGAACGAGACATTCCTGCTCCGGACGTCTATACCAATTCCCAAATCATGGCCTGGATCATGGACACGTACAGCATGACCAAAGGCTATCCCATCCCCGGAGTGGTCACAGGAAAGCCGATTGCCCTGGGCGGCTCGCTGGGACGGAATGAGGCCACCGGGCGCGGCGTTTACTACACCGTTCAGAGTGCCGCCGAGCACCTGCGCATCCCTATCAAGGGTGCGAAGGTGGTGGTGCAGGGCTTTGGCAATGCCGGTTCCATTGCCGCGCAATTGCTCGACAGCAATCAAGCTTACGTCATCGCCGCGAGCGATTCGCGCGGTTGCGTTTTCAACGCCAATGGGCTCGACATTCCCAAGCTCATCGCGCACAAAGAGAAGACCGGCGGCGTGGCGGGCATGCCCAATGCTGAGTCCATCAGCCCGCAGGAACTGCTGGCGCTCGAATGTGAAATCCTCATCCCCGCCGCCTTGGAGAACGCGATAGACGCCACCAATGCCGGGGCGGTGAAAGCCAAGATCGTGGGTGAGGCGGCCAACGGACCGGTCACGCCGGAAGGAGACGCCATCCTGGAGAAGAACGGGGTGTTCGTGATTCCCGATATCCTCTGCAATGCCGGGGGCGTTACGGTCTCCTACTTTGAGTGGGTACAAGATGAGCAACACCTGTTCTGGGAAGCGCAGGACGTTTACAACCGACTGGAGCGGGTGATGAAGAACAGCTTTGCCGAGGTGCTGAAGATCTACCTCGATCACAAGGTCAGCATGCGTACCGCCGCCAACATGCTGGGCATCGGCCGAGTTGCTGAGGCCACTGTGTTGCGCGGTCTGTACCCCTGATTTGATTCTCGAATTCTGAATCTGGAATTCCAAGTTGTCTCACTCCCGCCAGGGGCCGCGCCACGCACGGCCTCTGGCTCGCTTTTGTCGAAGCAATCAGTGACCCCCTAACCCAGACTTCTCACCAGGTTTGGACGATGCTGGAAGGGCGGGGCTTCAGCCCCGCCGAAATCGCGGCTCCTGCCCTCTATTCGTCCCGCACCCCGCGCCGCTTGCGGCTGCAAGCGGCGCGGGATGCGGGACTTGGATATAATCAGGACGGCCTTGCAACGGCGGGGCTAAAGCCCCGCCCTTCCAGAGTCGTGGTGAGAAATCTGGGCTAACAGAACGCCGCCGTAACCCCGGCTTCCAGCCGGCAACTGGAGTTTCTATATTTTGAGCCGGAGGGCCACCCAGTTAAACGCAGGCGGTTGGCCAGTGCACGGTAAGGCCGTTAAAGGGCCGGTTCTGCGCCGCCCGGCCCGCCTAGCCCCGCGCCACAGGGCGGGTGAAGCCGCCGCGGGGTAAAATGTGAGGCGTCGGCCCCCGCGCGTCCCGAGCTTCCTTTCCTGACGGTTTTCGCTAAGCTCCTTTCTTTTCATAAACATCCTGACAAAGATTTCATAAGGCATTTGCTTTCATAGACATCCTGGCAAGGCGGATATGCGACATTTTTTCTATATGTGTTTTCAATAACATCGCGAAACTAGGTTGCATTTTTTAATTCCCCTTTTTCTCGCCCTCGGACTCGACCTAGACGATAAATGCCTTTAATTGAGTAAGATACGATTTCACGGAAATCCCTTAGATTCCGCCTAAATCATTGTGTTTTCATGCACATCCTGGCAAGCGGGGAGATCTTTCCCTGCCCGCGCCTCTCCCGCGGCGGCTTTCCCGCCCCCCTTTAGGCTAGCACATAGGCAAGAGGTAGCGTCAAGAAGATTCTGGTGGAATTTCCTGCGGGCAGGAAAAATCTTAGCCTCCCCGCCGTCGATTTCCTATCGGTAGGAAATGGGGTCGCGAGGTTCGGAGAAACTCAGGGCCCCGTCATTGTCCAGGGTGCCGCACACGTCCAGAGCTACGAATGCATCATCTGCGAATAGACCCCTCACCCACCGCCTTGCGGTCCCCCCTCTCCCCAAGGGAGAGGGGGGGGTTGATTTTTATCCCTCTCCAGGGGGAGAGGGGGGACCGCAAGGCGGTGGGTGAGGGGTCCCCTTCAACCCAATCGACTTTGACGGAACCTTGCGGAGAAACTACCAGCCTATTGCCACTTTTGACAAACCATGTTAACGTTGCGATTACTAAGAGTCCTGCTTGGAGCGCCAAGCGGCGCTTAAGCTCGTTCGCCCGATCCCCTCGGGGGCAAGCCTATGGGACGATCTCGAGTCGAGCTGGTAGCTGCAATCGCCGCCCTAACTCTGCCCACGGTTTTCTCTCTTGTGCTTCCTGGTCTGGTTGCGGACGCTCAAAATCCAGCCATCCGCCGGGCCACTACGCGCTTGGTGGTTGTAAACGTCCTTGTTCACGATAAGAATGGCGAGCCGGTCAGGGGCCTGGCGCGCGATGACTTCACCCTTCTGGACGGCGGCAAGCAAGAGAAGATCGCGGCACGGTCTGGGTGACGCCGCCCGAAAGATTCTCCTTCGCGGCCTGGGGGCGCCCGGGTGGTTTGGCGTCCACAAAAGAAGAAGGCCTCGGATTAACCAAGGCCTTCCCTTGCCGGCGTTGCGTATACGGTTATTTGTTGTATCTTTCTTGTAGTCTTTCCACGATGCGGTGCGCCTCATCGACGTGAGCAATGATACGGCCTTGGAGCCCCTGCGATTGAGGATCGTCTTCCTCCATGGTCACGTCCCTATGCGCGGAGTCGAGCAGTTCCAGCGCCTTGCGAAAGCGCTCGCCTCTCTTCAGGTGAGTATCGATGGGCGGGTGATCGTTGAGGTCTTTGCCGTCGTCGATGGAGGCACGCTTGATTTCGTTAATGGCGTCATCGATCTTGCGAATGGCATGGAGTTCCTCGTCGTCCCGCTTCTCATTGGCAGCAAGATGGTTGAGGTACCCGCGGGCATGGCGTAGATCGGACAGTGCGTGCAGGTAATGAGGATGGTGGCCCGGCTTGTCGGCGAGCGCCATTCCTGCAAAAGTGGCAGTCAGAATGCTCAAAAGGGTTAATCGGATGAGAATCTTCATGGGTTAAACTCTTCTCCTGGTTAGAATTTGACAAATCTTTCACAGCGTTTAATGTCCGCTTGGTGCGGTTCTTGAAAATTCACGGAGTCTCGACTCACACTACGCCGCCTCCTGCCGGCTAATACTTCGCCGCACACTGAAACTACCAGCCTGGGCTCGCGAACCAGATGGGACAGCGTTCAAACCAGTTGGTCTATCGAACGTCCAAACACTCTATTCTCGTCGTTATCTCTGCTAGTAGCACGGAGGGGGCCAAGATGCCATTTACGGCGGTCAATAATTAAGGATTGTATTTTCAAGGCCATGGATGGATTCTTTTCAATTCCTGCTTCCCCGTCAACCCCTCGCCCGACGTAATGGGATATACCAGTTGGTATGGCGGCATACGAGTTAAGGGCAGGAGGAGTGGCGCTCCCATGCCGCGTTCATGAACGCTCTCCAGGCTGAGGGCTTTGTGCTGGTCGGAGGACCGCTCGAGGGAACGCCAAATGTCCTGCTGATCGTTCGAGCCGAGGATGAGGAAGGGATCGGGTCTCGCCTCTCCGAGGACTCCTGGGCTCGCAATGACCTGCTGCGGATTGCCGAGGTGGCGGCTTGGACACTTCGGCTTGGCTCGCTTGAGTAGGGGCGGGCGGGTGCGTATGCCCGACGCTTGAAGCAGCAAGTGACCATTCGGCTCGACCATGATACGGTGAAGTACTGCAAGCACCTGGCAAAGGAAACGGGCATTCGTTATCAAACGCCCGGAAGGGCGGAGCTAAATAGGCTGCGGAAAAACCCAAAAGCGCTGTCATTCTGAGCATTGACAGCCTTGCGGCTGCCCATGATAGACAGAAACTCGGGCCGAGGAAGGGTAGCGCGGACCTGTTTTTTAGGTCCGCGGCTTTTCCTTGTCCAGCGGGGACGTGCCGCGGACCTAAAAAACAGCTCCGCGCTACGCCTGCTGAATTCCAGGGACTTACGCGTCGAGCTTCTGCAGAGTAGCAGCGGCGGTCCTGAGCCTTGCGAAGGAAGAATCTCGCATTGCCTTGCAAATACTCAGTGCGCGATCCTTCGCTGCGCTCAGGATGACAGTATTGTAGGGTTTTTCCGTAGCCTGTAAAGCCCCGCCCTTCCGAACGAGTGGTGGGGAATCCGGGCTAATCAGGCAGAGATCTCAGCAGGAGGAATGGCTATGGATACGGTGGCATTAAGCGCGGGGATGCTTCGCGTCGTGAACTCGGCGGAAGAGATTCTTCGGGTCGTCAGCGCCGAGGAAAGCAGGGCGCCAGTCCTGGCGGGCGGATGGTCACGCCGTCAAGTGATGGGTCACCTGATTGATTCCGCCTCCAACAACCATCAGAGGTTCGTACGGGCGTCTCTCCAGGACTCACTGGAATTTCCCGGCTATGATCAGAACGGTTGGGCGCACATGCAAGCTGCCGAGGAAGCCGATTGGTCCTTACTGCTTGCGCTCTGGGCGAACTATAACCGCTATCTCGCCCACATCATAGCTCACCTGCCGCCGGCCAAGCTGGAAGTCCCTATTCGGATTGGCCAGAGTGAACCCGTGACGCTCCAATTCCTGGCGGAGGATTACCTGCGGCATATGGTTCATCACCTCCGCCAAATCGACGCCGCGCCCGCGGCTGCGGGGTAGCCACGGTCAGGGCAGTTCTGACCGTGGGTTCTTAGGGCGGTGGTCGAGTTCCAACTATTTTGTTTTGGACAACGCAATCGTGGCTGCGTACTCCGTCCAGATTGACTACGCGCAATAGCCATGGGGGTATGCCGCATGAGAAAAGCCCACGGTCACAAGAGCAGTGACCATGGCTACCCGCTAATCAAGAGAGGTGGGACGATGAAAGTTCCAATCAGTTTTATGGCCGTCTTACTACAACTGCTTATTATCCCTGCCGCGGAATGCCAGATGAATTATGGATCAAACCAACAAGTGGGGAAGTATGCCGCTGTAAACGACATCAAGGTTTACTACGAGATCTACGGAGCAGGAGAGCCCTTACTCTTATTGCATGGGAATGGCGGATCCATTGGGGATTTTGTGTTCCAGATTCCGGAATTGTCGAAGCATTTCAGAGTTATCGCCGTTGACAGCAGGGCACAGGGTAAATCGACCGACTCGAAAAAGGAGATCACGTATGCACTGATGGCTTCCGACATGAGCGCACTGATTGACAAACTTAACCTTGGCAATGTTCATGTTGTGGGTTGGAGCGACGGTGGAAACGTCGGTCTGGAGCTGGCTTTTGCCCATCCCCAAAAGGTCAAGAAGCTGATTACTTTCGGCGCAAATTACACGCATGTGAATTATGCCGCTCCGCCCGACAGGGTCGCGATGGACGCCAACGATCCCAGGCTTTTGCAGGTCGCCCCCGTGCTGAAGAAATACAAGGAGGGACAGGACAAAGTCTCTCCCCTGGTAAAGAAAAAACTTTCCGACCTATCCGATAATTATCCAAATCTTACTTTGGACCAGCTCAAACAGATCAAGGTTCCGGTTCTTGTCGTGGTTGGGGACCGTGACCTGATCAGACTTGACCAGACAATTTCGTTGTTTACGACCCTGCCGCATGCACAGTTGTTTATAGTCCCCGGTGCTTCCCATATGGTACCTCTCGAACAGCCGGAAGTGATCAACCGGGAGGTAATCCATTTCTTGTCCACACCGTATCGTGATCTCGACCGCTACTATTGGAGGGGTTTGACGAACTAGGGGTCTTCGTAAAGACGCAGCCGTGGGCAGGCGCCGACCCCGGTTCAGGGGCTCTGCGGTTTCCCGATCCAAAAACTCTACCTTATCCGCTCCGCCCAATCTGCGTCGCGGCGGAAGAGCCGCAAAGCCTGCCCTGAGCCTGTCGAAGGGGCTGGAGGGCGAGCCTTGCGTTACAGATTCTTCTCGCGAGCGCGGGTCCGCGAACAGTGCCGACCTAAAGGTCGGCGCTACGAAGGCGAGCGGCGTGTCCTGTGCCCCTAATCCCTAACCCCTAATCCCCAGCCCCTAGCCCCTGCTCTTCCACCACCTTGCTGGTTTCCTCCCATTCGCGCATGAGCCGGGTGATTTCTTCGCGCCCTTGCTCGATCTGCTTGGCGAGCCGCACGCTCTCCTCGGCGTTTATGAAGTGGGCCGATTCCTGCCCATAGCCCTCGATTTCAGCTTCCAGGCGCGCCACCTGCTCCTCGATCTCGCGGCAGCGATCCTTCATTTGTTGGAGGCGAAGGGGATTGACCTTTTTTGCTTTCGGCGTGGGCAGTGCTTCCGGCTGTGCTGCGGCATGTCCGCCTTCTCGCGCGTGGTGCGCCACGGCGCGCTCCGCCACCAAATCCGGCAGGCCGGGCAGGGTGAGATCAATTTCCTTCCCCTCCTTGCGCCACAGGTAATCCTCGTAGTTGCCGGGGAAAACATTCACCTCGCCGCCGCCGATTTCAAACACCCGCGTGGCCAGCTTATCGATAAAGTAGCGATCGTGAGAGACAAACACCACCGTGCCGGTGTACTTTTCCAGCGCATCCAGCAGCACATCCTTGGCGCGCAGGTCGAGGTGGTTGGTGGGTTCATCGAGCAGCAGGAAGTTGGAAGGGCGCAGCAGCAGGCGCGCCAAGGCATAGCGGTTGCGCTCGCCGCCGGAAAGCACGCGGATGCGCTTGAATACATCATCTTCGGTAAACAGGAAGCACCCCAGCAGGCCGCGCAATTCCGTCTGCGTGCTCATCGCCATCGGGGCGGCGCGCGACAGGTCGTCGAGCAGTCGCGCCTCCGGGTCAAGCGCCTTGTACTGGTCCTGGGCGAAGTAATCCGCCTCAACATTGTGGCCCAGATTGAATTCCCCAGCGCTTAGCGGCTCGATGCCCGCCAGCAGTTTGATCAGGGTGGATTTTCCCGCCCCGTTCACGCCCACCAGGGCCACACGATCGCCGCGGTCGATGATGAAGCTCACGTCGCGGAACACCTGCTTCGAGCCGTAGCTCTTGGCCACGCGCTGGAACTCCGCCACGCGCCGGCCGCTCGGCTTGGGCTGCGGAAATTTGAAGTGGATGGCCTTTTCTTCCTTCGGAATCTCGATCCGGTCCATGCGCTCGAGTTCCTTGATGCGGCTCTGCACCTGCTTAGCTTTGGTGGCCGTATAGCGGAAGCGGTTGATGAACACTTCGAGCTGCTCCACACGATCCTTCTGGTTCTGGTAGGCCGCTTCGATTTGGGCCCGCCGCTCCGTCTTTTCCTTCAGGTACTTCTCGTAATTGCCGGTGTAGAAATGAACCCGCTGGTTCCAGATCTCGGCGATCTTTTTTACGGTAACGTCGAGAAAGAAGCGGTCGTGCGAAATCAGCACGCAAGCGTGGGGATAATCGTGCAAGTATTCTTCCAGCCAGTTGCGGGCTTCGAGGTCCAAGTGATTGGTGGGCTCATCGAGCAGCAGCAGGTTGGGCTTTTCCAGCAGCAGTTTGGCCAAGGCGATGCGCATCTGCCAGCCGCCGGAGAATTCTTCCGTGCGGCGATGCCAATCGGAGGGGGGGAATCCCAGACCGCCCAGCACCATTCCTGCTTGGGCTTCAAGGGAGTATCCGTCGCGGTGCTGGAACTCGGTTTCAATGGTGTGGAAGCGGTCGGCGACCTGTTGGTATTCTTCGCCGGCCGGGTCGATTTCCGCCATCTTATTCATCAGGCTTTCCATCTCCTGCTCCATGGAAAGCAGATCGCCGAACACCGACATGCACTCCGTCATGACCGAGCGCCCGGAAAGCGTCAGGCCGTCCTGGGGCAGGTAGCCGGCGGTGGTCCCTTTGGCGAAGGTGATCTCGCCGTAGTCGAGGGGCTCAAGGCGCGCCAAGGCCTTGAGCAAGGTGGTCTTGCCCGTGCCATTCGCGCCCACCAGGCCCACGCGTTCGCGCGGCGTGATGAGCCAGTCGAGATTCTCAAACAATGCTTTGGGGCCGAAGCGTTTTCCGGCCGATGAAAGTTGAATCATAAGAAAAAGGGGGAGTGAAGAAGTTTTCGGCCGTGCCCGCGGACCGGGGGTACGCCTAGAGCTGAACTCGACATTACACCGATACCTTTGCCTTCATAGACTTACGCACAGGTTCTGTTATTGCGATGTCTTGCAACGGGGCGATTGGGCTTGATTCGGGTTAAGATGCCCGCACACTAGTGAACATGGCAGAAGCCCAAACCCCTCCCCCCCGGCCAAATCCTCCCCTCGATTTAAGAATAGCAGTTTTTGCGGATTCATCGCAGGCTTTCAGGGACGACTTACTTGACTCCCTCCTCTGTCGAAAGCATAATCGCGGCCCAAGAGAACATGCGGCGAGAGCTTTTCATGTTCCACAGGGAAGCCTGGCCCGGACTTCTCACCAGGTTTGGATGATGCTGGAAGGGCGGGGCTTCAGCCCCGCCGAAATCGCGGCTCCCGCCCTCTATTCGTCCCGCACCCCGCGCCGCTTGCGGCTGCAAGCGGCGCGGGGTGCGGGACTTGGAAATAATCAGGACGGCCTTGCAACGGCGGGGCTAAAGCCCCGCCCTTCCAGAGTCGTGGTGAGAGATCCGGCCTAGACGCCGAATTACCGGGCGTCCTGACAGGGGGCCGCGACCCGCGCGCAAGCTTTAGGGATTCTTAAGGGGAGAACCTCTGCCGGTGGACCGCCCCCCAAAGCCGCCGCCCATTTTTACTTACATCCACGCGCGGGTTCCCGTGCGCTGCAACGAACACATGGCCATCGTCCAACGTGGCGGCGCGGCGATGCAGGGGGCGGAATTCTTAAGCGAGGGTCTGAGCCGGGGCCACCGGTGTTGTTTCTTGGCACCCGCCGCCTTGCACCCTGGAATGCTTACACGCCTCGGCGAGCTCGGCGTGGATTTGGAGCGGCATCTGGACAACCGGACGCTGCATTTCCCATTGGCGGCGCGGGGCGTGGCCCAGTTGCTGGATTGGGCGAAGAGATTCTTTGCCGAGGCCGAAACCGCTCGCGCTCCGGCTGTCCGGTGGCTGGAAGAAGGAGTTTGGGCGAGGCCAGAGGTCATTTCCGTTGAACAGTTCTTTGGGCTGCATACGCGCTTGAATTATCTTGTCAAGCAATTTCCCAGCGTGGCTTTGTGCTACTACAGCACCGAAAATCTGGAAATCCCGCACCTTTTTTCCGCCATTGCCGTCCATCGTCACCTGCTGGTGGAAGGCACACTGGTTCGTGATAATCCGTTCTACATCCCGGCGGAGAAGTTTCTCGCCATGAGTCCGGAAGATCGCGAGCGCGATCTCCGCGACGTTTTCCGGGAAGTCGGCTTTGACTTGGAGAAACTGTTTTCGACCCTCGCGGGCTATGGCCAGCTTCAGGAGCCGCCGCCGGGGTCCTGAAAGAATGATGTCCCCCCCTCAACGCCGTACTACCGGGTTGTTCGCAGCCGCTGTCGGTCTGTTGGTCTGGCTTTGCATCCAGTGGGGGCTGAGGCCCCTCCCGCCACTCTCCCTGCCTCCGGTCCCGGTGCGTTTTGAGGGAGCTGCGGCTTTCGAGTTCACGCGGGTGGTGGCGGAAGAATTCCCTGGCCGCGTCACGGGCACGCCCGCGGCGCGGCGGGCGGCGGATTACTTGCGCGCCGAGTTTCAGAAGCGGGGCTACCAGGTGGCCACCCCGGCCTTTTCCATGTGGCTGCACGGCGAACGGGTTCAGGGTGAGAATGTAATCGCATCGCTGGAAGGCGAATCCCCTGAGAGTGTAGCCGTCATCGCCCATTATGACGGCCAATTTACTTCTCACCAAGCCGCTGAAGACAACGCCTCCGGCGTCGGTGTGCTGCTTGAACTCGCTTCCGTTCTGCGCCAGAGCCCTCGCCATCGCGGTCTCATTTTTGCCGCCACCGATGCGGAAGAGTGGGGCATGATCGGGGCGCGGGAACTCGCGGGCTTCCTGAAGCAGCATCACACGGTGGCCGTAATCTCCATTGACTACCTCACGGCCGGACCCGCGAGCTCGGTGGAAATGAGCTGCGTGGGACAGTTCGCCGGCTACTCGCCGCTTTGGCTGCGGCAATTATTGGTTGCCTCCGGCCGCGCCCAGGGCGTGCGATTTGAGCAGGCAACCGGGATGTGGGAATGGATCGAGCGCGCCCTCGAAGTCTCCCCGCAGGACCAGGGACCGCTTCTGCGCGCCGGTATTCCTGCCGTCAACCTCGGGACGCACTCGCCTGAGATTGAGGCCGTGCGCGCCCGCTACCACTCGGCCGAAGACGTTTTTCGCAATTTCGATCCCGCCACATTTCAAATGCTCGGCGCCAGCGTGGAGCAAGCCGTCCTCACTCTTGACACGCTCCCCTCCACGTGGCCCGGAAATCCCGGCTCCCTTCCTTCCGCTTCGGTCCGAACGGCCGGGACGATGGCGTGGGGTCAAGGCCGGGGAGCCGAAGACTTCCAAGTCAGCCCCGGCAGCTACTTACCCGGCTGGCTCGTCTACGCAATCCAACTGCTCTTACTTTTGCCGATTCTCCTGGCAGCTTTTTATGCCGCCTACAATTTCGCCGTCGACGATTTGGACCTGCGGTGGTGGAGATTTTTTGAGCCGCTAAGCTGGGTCATCCCACCAGCAGTGGCGACACTGGTGCTCTACGGGCTGACTGAGGTAAACGTGCTGCCTCGCTATGAGCTTTATCCCGCGACGCCCAAAGACCCTTTCCTTTATCACATCCCTTTCGACGTTCTGGCGGTGCTGGTGGGCGTCATCATTGCGGGTTCGGTGGGATGGCAAAAACTTCACGCGTGCGTGGGCGCTCCCCCCGTGCCGTTCGCGGTGAAGAAACGCATTCTGTTCCTCTGGGTTGCCATCGTGGCGCTGGTGACCTTCTTTGACAATCCTTATGCGATGTGGCTATTCCTGGGCGCTTTCGCCTATGGTGCGGGCCTCCTGCTGCCGCCACGCGGCTTGGGGCCGAGAATCTTGAATGCCGCCCTGCTGATCGCTGCCGGTGTTCCTTTCGTCGCGATGCTCTATTCCTTCGGCCAAGAAATATATCTGGGGTGGCGCATCGTCTGGTACCTCGTGCTGCAAACCGCTTACGGAGTTTGGTCACCCTGGGCCGTCGCCTTGTTCCTGATGGCCGTGGTGCTGGGGGTCCAGTTATTTTGGAGTTCGGTTTTGGCAAAATACCAGGACGCCGAGCCGTAGAGGGGCACGCTAATGAGAATTTACGACCCTCCTCCCGCTGGGGGAGAGGTTGGCCCGGAGCGTTGGGTGAGGGGTCACCCAGGAACCAACGGAGAAGGAATCTCCTGGAACCCATCCCTTGTAAACCATTGCCCTTGGTTCGCATCTTTTGGTAAGGACTCATTTTGAAGTGCAACGGCCATCTTGGCCATGTCTGGACGCGGGCGGGAGAAGGTGTGAAAAAATCGGCGCCGCGATTTATAGCAGAGGTCTCTGACCGCCGAAATTGTTGATTTTCAAAGCCGGCGGTCAGAGACCGCGGCTACAACGGGATTTTTTCACACCTTCGGACGCCCGTGGCACCTCAAAATGCGTCACTACCCATTTTTTAAGAAGCTTGCATTCATCCCCGCGGTCTGCCACATTTCTTCACGCGGGTTCAATACAATTTGGTAGAATAAGGAGTTGCAGACCAGCAAACACAATGGACTATGATCAGCTAGGAAGTTTTTTGGAGGTGGCGAAGCTGCAGAGTTTCTCCCGCGCGGCGGAGAAGCTGTTTCGCACGCAACCCGCGATCAGCGCCCAGGTTCGGCTGCTCGAACAGGAATGCGGGGAAAAACTCTTTGACCGCAGCGGGAAAAAAGTCTTGATGACGCCCGCCGGGGAAATCCTGAATCGTTACGCGGAGAAGATGCTTCTGATGCACAAGGAAGCTCTTCAGGCGATTGCGGAGTTGAACCAGACGCCGCGGGGCAAGCTCTTCATCGGCGCCAACGAAGCCACTTGTCTCTATGTTCTGCCCAAGACCTTTTTCCGCTTCAAGCAACTCTATCCCCTTGTCCAGATCAGCATCTACCGGAACTTTAGCCACAAGATACTGCAGAAAGTTCAGGAGGGCGCGGTTGACCTGGGAATCGTTACCCTGCCGATGACGGCCAACAACATGGAAGTGATCTCGGTCTTTCGCGATGAAGTCCAGGTGGTGGTGCCGAAGGCCCATGCTCTGGCCAAGAACAAGACCGTGACCGTGGAGGAACTCGCTCAGCACCCCCTGATTTTGCCCAAGACCGGCCACACGCGAGTGGTTATTGACCGCCTGCTGCGCGCGTTTCGCGATCGCCTGCAAATTTCCATGGAGCTGGCGAGCGTTGAGACTATCAAGAAATTTGTGGGCGCCGGCCTGGGGATTTCCCTGGTCAGCCGGGCTTACGTGCAGCCGGAAGTCGCTGCGGGCCTGCTGAAGTTGATCCCTTTGGAAGGCCAAAAAATTTACCGGGAGCTGGGCTTGGTCTACCGCCGGGACCGCTACCTGTCGCTTCCTACCAAGGTTTTTATTGAAGTTGTGCGCGAGTCAACCAAGACCACCATTGCCAGCGCCTCCTCCACGCCGAATACGGGTACGATTCGCTAGCGATCCGGAGCGGCAGCGATTCCGGTTCGCTAAGCCCAGAGGGGTAAGTCTCTGCCCGCGGGGGTTGAAATGACGGGGAAAGAAAATCCCATAGCGAGTAAGACCAAGAAACCGCTTATTGCCATGAAATTCGGCGGAACCTCCGTCGGCAATGCGGAGCGGATGAAGAACGTGGCCGAGATCGTCGCCGATTATGCCCAACGGGCAGAAGTGGTGGTGGTGGTTTCCGCCATGGGTGGCGTTACCGACATGCTGATCCGCGCCGCCAACGAAGCCAGCCAGGGCGACCGCGAGAATTGGAAGAATGTGCGCCGCGAATTGGCCCACCGGCATCGCGAAGTGGCCGATCAGCTTCTGAAGGCCGCTGAGCAAGCCGCGGTTCTGCCACGGCTGGCTGACGCGGTGACTGATTTTGAAAACCTCTGCTCGGGGTTCTCGCTGGTGCGCGAGGTAACGCCGCGAGCCATGGATACGCTTTCCAGTCTGGGCGAGGTGATGTCCTCGAACCTGATTGCGGCCATCCTGCGGTCGCGCGGCACCCCCGCGGAGGCTGTGGACGCCACTGAACTGATTGTTACCGACGATCACTTCGGCAACGCCACCCCCATCTTCGAAGAAACCACTGCCAAAACCCGGCTGCGCCTGGCGGGATTGCGGCGGCGCGGGGTGATTCCGGTCATCACCGGCTTCCGTGGCGCCACCCGTGCGGGCGCTTGTACCACGCTTGGCCGGGGCGGGTCCGATTACAGTGGCACGATTGTGGGCGCCGCGCTGGACGCCGACGAAGTGTGGATCTGGACGGACGTCGATGGCGTCATGACCACCGACCCTCGTTTGGTTCCGGAAGCGCGCATTCTGCCGGAAATTTCCTATCGTGAGGCCATCGAGCTATCGTTCTTCGGCGCCAAGGTCCTGCACCCCAAAACCATCCAGCCCGTCATGAAAAAGAAAATCCCGGTTTGGATCAAGAACAGCTTCAATCCCACTTGCCCCGGTACGTGCATCGTTCCTTCCGCCACCAACAGCCATAAGGGCGTCAAGGCTATCACTTACGTCAGTAAGGCTGACCTTATCACCATCACCGGCAAGGAGTCCCTGAGCTTTCCGCAACTGGCGGCGAAGGCGTTCGGCTCGCTCAGTCTGGACGACATTCCCACGCTGATGGTCACGCAGTCTTCCGCGGACAATGTGCTGTGCTTTGCCGTGCACGACGCCGATTTGCACCGCGTGAAGGCCCAACTGGAAAAAACCTTTGAGTTGGAAATGCTGCACGATGACAGGGTGTCGATTGAAGTCATGCCCCACGTGGCGATCGTGGTGGCGATCGGTGAAAACATGGAGGGTACGCCGGGAATCTCCGGCCGTACCTTCGGCTCCTTGGGACGGCGCGGGATCAACATCATTGCCATTGCGCAAGGTTCGTCGGAATTGAGCATTTCCTTTGCCGTAAAGGCTTCCGACGTCAAGGAGGCGGTAAGAGCCGTTCACGAGGAGTTCAAGCTTTGACCGTTGCGGGATTGATCGCTAAGTTCTGATCGCTTGAGAATGCCATGTCCTCCGCCTATCTCCAGTGCATCGAGGAATCCTGCGGGCGCCGCCAGGACCCCAGGAAGGACGCGCATGCCTGCGCCTTCTGCGGCGGCTTGCTTGATGTCAAGTATGACTTTGATCCCTTCGATCCGGAGCAACTCCGGCGTACCTGGCACCAACGCCGGCTGAGCGGCGAACCGATCGACCGCAGCGGCGTATGGCGGTTCCGCGAGTTGATTCCCTTCGTGGATCCCGGCGCGCGCATCATCTCACTTTCCGAGGGCTCCACCCCGTTGGTAGGAACCCGGCGCACGGGTTGGTGGGCCGGCCCGGTCCACCTGACGATTAAGCACCAGGGTAACAACCCCACCGGGTCTTTTAAAGATCTAGGCATGTCGGCCTGTATTACCCGTGCGGAATCGCGCGGCATCCGCATGGTGGCGTGCGCCTCAACGGGCAACACCTCGGCATCGATGGCCGCTTACGCCGCGCGCGCCGGCATGAAGGCGCTGCTGTTTGTTCCCTACAAGCAAATCTCCGCCGCCAAGCTGGCCCAGGCGCTCGACTTTGGGGCGTTGGTGGTGGAAGTTGGCGACAATTTCGATGAGGCTTTCCGCCTGCTGCGCGAAATCGCCCCCGAACTGGGACTCTATCTTGTTAACTCCATCAACCCCTTCCGGATTGAAGGCCAGAAGACCATCGTTGCCGAGATGCTGGAGCAGCGCGCCTGGCGGCCTCCGGATTACATTGTGTGCCCCGGCGGCAACCTGGGAAACTCTTCCGCCATCGGCAAAGGCTTGCGCGAGCTTAAGGAAATGGGATTCATCGCCAA
Organism: Terriglobia bacterium; assembly: GCA_049519635.1. Lineage (GTDB taxonomy): Bacteria > Acidobacteriota > Terriglobia > UBA7540 > UBA7540 > Bog-366. The sequence goes on from JBEKQO010000001.1 coordinate 43,212, forward strand.
GGTGCCTCACGTCGTTATCGTTCAGGCGGCAGGCTCCAACCCTTTCTATCAAACTATGCGTGCCGGCGCGCCAGAATTGCTGGCGGTCGACGATCCCCACACGGAGGCCACGGCCATCCGCATCGGCCATCCTGCCAACTGGAAAAAGGCCCGGCGGGTGCTCGATTGGGCGGGCGGGTTCTGCGAGTCGGTGACGGATGAGGAAATCTTTGAGGCCAAGCGCGTCCTGGCCGAGGACGGGGTGGGCTGCGAGCCTGCTTCCGCCGCCACTATTGCGGGCGTGCGCAAGCTGGTGCGGGCGGGGAAGATCGAAAGGCACGCGGACATTGTCTGCGTCCTGACGGGCAATCAACTTAAAGACACCGAGTACATCATGCGCCATCGCTCGGAAGACCAGGAAAACAGCCAGCGGTTGCAGCTCGAACCCAATTTGGATTCACTGCGCCGGGAATTGAAGCGGGCGCTGCGGCCGTTGGGCGGGAGCCGATGAGCCAGCGAGGTAGGAGTCAGGAGACAGGAGTCAGGAGTCAGAATGAACACAACACGCGAACCTGCAAGAACATTTCAGGACTTGGTCGTTTGGCACAAAGGTCACGAACTCGTTCTACGCGTGTACAGGTTCACTGCCAGCTTTCCGAAGCAGGAAATGTACGGGCTGTGCAGCCAGATGCGGCGAGCCGCAGTTTCAGTCCCGGCAAACATCGCCGAAGGGTTTCGAAAACGCGGGCGAGCAGTCAAGGTCCGATTCATGAACACTGCGGAAGGATCGTTGGAGGAGAGCCGCTACTATTTGATACTGGCCCAAGACCTGGGTGATGGAAATACCGAGGATCTCATGGCGTTGCTGGAAGAAGTGAGCCGGCTTCTGAACGCATATGCGAAGGCGATTCAATGTGCCGGCGCTTTTCCTGGCTCCTGACTCCTGGCTCCTGGCTCCTGACTTCTAATTTCTGTTATGAACGAGCAATTGCGGCAAGAAGTGCGGTTCCTAACGACACGGCTGGGCGCGATGCTGCGCGGGCAGCCCGGGAGGTCGCACTCCCGTTCTGCGCCTGCCTGTTCCGCCGTGCGTCCTTTGTTTTGCGTGGGTTCGGCTGTAGCCTCATTTGTTCTTGACAAAGACTAGAATTGTAGGTATACTAAGGGTGAGTTTCCGGCACGGCCGCGGAGGGAAGACGGATGATTCCCCTGCGGTTTTGGAACCAGGCCCAATGATTCCCTGAAGACGCAAGCCTTCCCGTGCTCGAAGGTCACGACAATGAAATGCTCGCATCGGCCAAGGATCGAACCTTCCAAGCTACGTTTTCGGGGACCGTTTCCCGCACCTTCGTCAACTCCAGATGGGCTATCTAGAAAAAAAGATGTTAAAAATATACGAGCAAAGCCAGAATGTATATGAAAACAAACAAAACGTGGACAAAATACCGGACGAAAAATCGGGCATTTACGTCGAAGTGATGCGATTTTTGCAAAAAGGAGAGGCTTTTTTGTCACTATTTGCCCCTTGTGATGGCATTTCGCCCCTGAACTTTGGGGCTTTCTCTGCTTACTGCGCCCTGCTTACTGCCTACTTCAAACCCATGGGGGGAATTGGCCGAACCCAAGATGAATGAGCAGTTGCGACAGGAAGTGCGGTTTCTGACGACACGGCTGGGCGCGATGGTGCGCGAGCAGTCGGGGCCGGGAGTGTTTTCGACCGTCGAAGTCTTGCGCAAAGTTGCCAAGCAAATTCGCCAAAACCCCAATTCCAAGCTGCTGAAGGCCAAGGAGCGCGCGGTCAATGGCCTTTCCGTGGAGCAGGCTGAGGCCGTCGCGCACGCTTTCAGCCTCTTCTTTCATCTCGTCAATCTTTGCGAGGAACGCGAACGCGTCCGCCGCCTGCGCCTGCATGACCGGCAAGGGGCAGGGGCGCCCATGTCGTTGCGTCACACGTTCAGTGAACTGCGCCGGCAAAAGGTCCCGCCTCCGGCCGTCAAGAAGCTGCTTGAATCCATGCACATTGAGCCGGTGCTGACCGCCCACCCCACCGAGGCCAAGCGCCGCAGCGTCCTGAACCACATCCTGCGCCTGGGGAGAACGCTGGATGCCACTTGTGGCGATCTGACCCATGCGGCCGAGCAGGACGTCGATTCGTGGATTGAAGCGCTGTGGCTCACCGATGAAGTGCGCGAGGGCGTGGTGACGCCGGAGATGGAAAGTGAGAACGCCCGCTTCTTCCTGGAACGCACTATTTACGACCTGGCAGGGTGCTTTTGGGAAAGGTTTTGCGCCGAGATGGTCCGCCGCTACCCGAGCCTGCCGGAGCCTGTCCCCTTTTTGAGTTTCGGTTCCTGGGTGGGAACGGACCGCGATGGGAACCCCTTTGTGACGCCGGAGACCAGTCTGGACGCGGCGGAGCAGGTGCGCCTGAGCATTCTTCATTATTATCACGACGCGTGCCGCCGCATGTTGGGCTGGGCCTCGTTCCCCTGCCGCAATCGCCGTCTCGAATCGGCCCTCGGCCGCGAGATCAACGGGGACATGAGGCGCTTTCCCGCTACCCGGGCTTTTGCGGCCATTGACCAGCCCAGCGAACTCTACCGGCGCAAGCTGCGCATCATGATGTGGCGGCTCGAGCGCACGGAGGAGCGCGCTCCGGGCGCATACGCGGCGCCACAGGAATTCACGGGGGAACTGCGCAAGCTGGAGGAGTTGCTGGCCGCCTATCCCAGCCCGCGGATTGCGCGCTTGGGGCCGGGACGCTTGCGGGTGGCGTCGCAGGTTTTTGGCTTTCATGGCGCCAGCCTGGACTTTCGCACCCACTCGCGTGCGACTCGCGGGGCAACGGAGGAGATTTTGCGCCGGGCAAAGCTGCCCACCGAACCCGGCGAAGCGCGCATCAAGTCGATCCAGCGAATGCTTTTTCAACCCGCCGTCCGCGCATCCTTTTCGGCGGACACGCGCCGGGTGCTGGAGGAATTTCGCGCCCTCCGCACCATCCAGGTGCGCAACGGCGAAGAGGCGGCGCATCGCTACGTCCTGAGCATGACGTCCAGCGCCGCTGACGTGTGGGACGTGCTGTTGCTGGCGCGCCAAATGGAGCTTGTGGAACCGCGCGGCCGCCGCTTGCTTTCCCACCTCGATGTCATTCCGCTCTTTGAAACGCTCGACGACCTGGAAGCGGGCCCGCGAATCCTGGAGGAGTTGTTCGCCGATCCCCTTTACCGCCGCATTCTGCGGGGGCGCCGCGACTTTCAGGAAGTGATGCTGGGGTATTCAGACTCCGTCAAAGACGGCGGTTACGTGGCGGCCAATTGGGAACTCTTTCACGCGCAGAAGCGCTTGGCGCAAGTGGCGGAAAGATACCGCGTGCGCCTCTCCCTGTTCCACGGCAAGGGGGGGACCATCGACCGCGGCGGCGGGCAATCGCATCGCAGCATTCAAGCGCAACCCTTCGCGGCGCCGGGGGGAAGGCTGCGCATCACCGAACAGGGGGAAGTGGTTTCCCTGAAATACTCGAACCCCGCCATCGCCGAAAGGAATCTTGAGCAGTTGGTCACTTCGGTGCTTGACGCGCACCTGCTCCACTCCCTCCGGGTGGAAGCGGCCAAGGTCCCGGAATGGGAAGGCTACGCCACGGAGCTCGCCGCCGGCAGCCGCGATTACTACCGGAAGCTCGTTTATGAGACCCCGGAATTTGTCGAATACTTCCGCCAGGCGACGCCCATCGATTTGATCGAGCAAATTCGTCTCGGCTCGCGCCCCTCCCGCCGCTGGGGAGCCAGCGACCTTCGCGACCTGCGGGCCATCCCCTGGGTTTTCGCCTGGACGCAATCCCGGCACCTGCTTCCGGCGTGGTTCGGCCTCGGCCACGCTCTGGAAAAATTCCAGCGCGACCACGCCCCCCACGGCTTGGACATTCTGCGGGGCATGCACGAGGGATGGCCTTTCTTCTTCAACCTGATCAACAACGCCGAACATTCCCTGGCCAAAACCGACCTTTATATCGCCAGTCTCTACGCCGCTCTGGTGCGCCCGCGCGGGCTCGGCCGAAGAATTTTCCGACAGATCGAGGAGGAGTATCGGCGTAGCGTGAGCGGAGTCCTGGAGATCTCCGGCGCCTCGATGCTGCTCGCCGGCCAGCACGTGCTGGCGGAGTCAATCCGGCTGCGCAATCCTTACGTTGATCCCCTCAACTTCCTGCAAACTCACTTCCTGGAACGCTGGCGGAGCGGCAAAGAACAGGAGTTAGGAGCCAGGAGTCAGGAGCCAGAATCCCCAAAGGCCGAAGATACGGCGTTATTCCATCTTTTACAAATCACCGTCGGTGGCATTGCCTTCGGTATGAAGAGTACGGGGTAGGGAAAAGTGGAGACAAGCTTCACCACAGAGCGCACAGAAACCACAGAGATAGGTAATTCTGCTTGCGAGGGTTGGGATTATGCTTCCTTAACATGTTGACCCAAGCTTTTAATTTGAACGTGTTCTCCGTGACCTCTGTGGCCTCTGTGGTGAAATCCTATCTTTCTTCCTGCAACGGGGGTAGGCTGACGGTCTATGGCACACAGTCGACCCGAAAAAATCCGCCTGGACACGCTGCTAGTAGATCGAGGGCTGGTGGAGTCTCGCGCCAAGGCGCAGGGCCTAATCCTGGCGGGGCAAATTCTCGTGGACGAGCAGAAGCAGGAAAAGTGCGGCACACTTGTGGACGCGCAGGCCGCTTTGCGCCTGCTGGGCGAGGCCCCCAAGTACGTGAGCCGGGGTGGGCTGAAGCTGGAGGGTGCGCTCGAACACTTTCGCATTAATCCCGATACGCGGGTGTGCCTCGACGTCGGCGCTTCTACCGGAGGTTTTACCGATTGCTTGCTCCAGCACGGTGCGGGCAAGGTCTTCGCCGTGGATGGGGGAACCAACCAGCTCGACTGGAAATTACGGCAAGACTCGCGCGTCGTCGCCCTGGAAAAAACCAACGCGCGTTACCTCACCTTTGATCGGATCGGAACGCTCACCGAACTGGTGACCATTGATGTTTCGTTTATTTCCGCCACTTTGATCCTGCCCGCGCTCGTCTCCTTGCTCGCCTCCCCCGCCGACCTGATCGTTCTGGTCAAACCCCAATTCGAAGTGGGGAAAGGGAAGGTGGGAAAAGGTGGCATCGTGCGTGACCCGGCGCAGCACCAGGAGGCCGTCGCCAAAGTTTCCAGGAAATTGCTTGAGCTCGGATTCCGCGAGTTGGCATCGATGGAAAGTCCGCTGCTGGGCGCGGAAGGAAACCGCGAGTTTTTCTTGCATGGCATTTGGAAGACGTAGCGCAGGGCCCGCTTTCCGGCCCTGCGGCTCTTCCCGCGGCGCGGAGCTTCACCACCCCGCAGGTGGGGTAGATTTTGGGTTGTGCCGTTAAGGCCACGGCACGGTCGAAAGGCCGCAGGGCCGGAAAGCGGCAGGGTTCCGTCAAAGTCGATTGGGTTGAAAGGGACCCCTCACCCACGTTTTGCAAGTAGTGGGGGTAAGGGTCTATTCGCAGATGATGCATTCGTAGCTCTGGACGAGTGCGGCACCCTGGACAATGACGGGGCCCTGCGCTACCTCATTCCTCCACATCCTGCTAGAATGATCTTCACCAATGACAACGCCCATTAAACGCGTCGGCATCATCTCCAAACCGAAGAAGACGGAAGTCCGCGAGATTGTCCCGGCTTTGCTCGAATGGCTCCGTGAACGCAGCATTGAAGCGTTCATTGATAAGGAAACCGGGGCCATCATGGAAACGAAAGAGCGCTGCCTGACCCGCAACGAAATGCCGAGCCGCGTGGATTTGCTGATCGTGCTGGGAGGAGACGGCACCCTGCTGGCCACGGCGCGCGCCCTGAACCGCAAGCCGGTTCCCATTCTGGCGGTGAACCTGGGCGGTTTGGGATTTCTTACCGAAGTCACCCGCGACGAACTGTATCCGACCCTGGAAATGGCGGTGGCCGGCACGCACCAGACCGACCATCGCGTGCAGATCGAGGGCGAATTGATTCGCGCCGACGAAATCCTGACCTCGTTTTTGGCCTTGAACGACGTGGTATTGAACAAAGGCGCCATCGCCCGAATTTTCGATTTTGAGCTGCGGGTGGACGGCGAACTGGTTTCAACGTACAAGTCGGACGGCTTGATTGTGTCCACGCCCACGGGGTCCACGGCTTATTCGCTGGCGGCGGGCGGCCCCATCGTCACGCCTTCCGTCGAAGCTTTCCTCGTTACTCCCATTTGCGCGCACACCCTCACCCATCGGCCGCTGGTGCTTCCCAATTCCGTCAAGATTGAGGTGACGGTAAAGAGTCTGCGTGAGATTGCTTACCTGACCGTCGACGGCCAAGTCGGCATCGCCGCGCACAGCGAAGACCTGGTGCGAATGCGTAAGGCCGATTCCTTCGTGGAATTGGTTCGGCCGCCGAAGACATCGTACTTTGAGATTCTTCAAGAGAAGTTGAAATGGGGAGAGCGGTAGAGCGGAGCTCCCCCCCCTTGCGTCTGGGAGGACGGTGCGCTTGCGGAAGAACTTGTAGGACCTGTCATTCTGAGCCCGCATTTTGGGCGAAGAACCCCCGTAGTTCAGTCTGTTCGCCAAGCGTCGCGAACTGCCGGGGTCCTTCGCCCAAAGTGCAGGCTCAGGATGACAGCGTTGAATCGTTTTTCCGCAACCTCTGAAGCCCCGCCGGCCCCTATGAGCGACCAAGTGCCAGGAGATTCGGGTTAGAGCCCTAAGTCCTTCTTCATCTTCTCCCAAGGAACCAAGCGGCCGGGCTTTTTCATAATCTGCCGGGCCTCTTCCAAGTCCCGCCGGTCTTCAAGCGCTTCAAGAATCTCCAGATCCTCCGCTGAGACGACCGCGGCCACATCCTTGCCATGGCGGCGAATAACGGTGCGCTCGCCCGCGAAACTAGCGCGATTAAGCCCTTCTGCGAATGAAGCTCGTGCTTGGCTGGCATTGACTCGTCGAGCCATGTAACTAATCTCCTTTGTATAACTTGTGCAATTTTGCGACGTGGCGGGCAAGGACAAATCCATCTCGGCGATTTACCGGCTCGTTTATCAAATCACTCAATCACTCAATCGGCGCGGGTGGCGCACACATCGTCCCTCAATGTATGGGTCCTTTGATTGGGGACGCAGACATAAACGGCAATGTCTGCGCCACCCGCGATTCGTAGGTGGAATCAACGACGGAAATGTGGGGTTACCTCTATCATCAATCGCACTTGAAACGGTTCGACGGGGTGGAAAACGTCTGTGAATGCCGGCGTGGCTGTTGGCGTTATTTGGGAGACATAGGCGTAGTCAATGTCGTGATCGCGGCGGTTTAGCAGATTCAAACCTTCGACCGCAACGCGCCATGTGTTGTTAATTTTACGACCGACCTCCGCATTGAGCAACGCCGTTGTCTTGGAGCGATAAATTGCGTCGGACGTCAAATAGCGCGGGCCAAAATCGCGCAGGCGCAAACTCGCCGAAAAGGCTTTGAGATCGTGCAGTGTGGCGCCCGATGAAATCACCAACCCAACCGCTTCGGGCACCCACTTACCACCCGGACCTTGCTCAAAATTGCCGCCTCCGATCGGCACCAGCCCATAGCAATCCGAGTTTGCTTCGCAAAGCTGGCCACCCGCGGTAATGTACGTCGCATCAGCGGGGTCTAATGCGGTAAAACGGGCGCGGGAGTCCGCCATGTCCAAATCAAAAGCCAAATGCCCACGTGGCGTGTAGTAGTTCGCCCATTCGACGCCATAGCGGTTGCTCGACTGCTCTGAGGGGACCGTGCCTCCGGTGTCGCCATCCTGCTCCAGTTCGGAATTACTGTGGAGATACCAGAGCGAAAGGGTGCTTTGCAGATGGGGGACGGCCACAGTGCGCACGCCGGTTTCCGCGCCTTTGGTTTGGATCAGAAGGGGAATTTTTGCGGTGAGCGTATTGGGGTAAGGGTAGTCCGGCGAAATCGGTTCATAGTTTTGCGTTGCGCCACGCACGTCGTTGCTGTGGAAACTGAATCCGCCCTGGGCGTAGAACTCAGTATTGGACCACGGGCCGAAAATCAAGCTTGCTTTTGGGCTGGGCAGGAACTTGGTGACCGAGCCGGAATTGCGGGGGTCGGAAAAGCTGGTGATGACACCTTTGTCCTCGTCGCCGCGCAGGGCCACGACCGAGCGGAATTTGTTCGCCCACTGGATTTTATTTTCCGCATAGAAACTTCCCAGCGTGTCCGTCAATTTATTCACATCCGTGTCCGCGGGCAAATAACCATTAGGCTCGCCGGGATAGGGAGCGAGAACGTCTTCTTTGTCCACGCGCACGCGATTTTCCGCCCGGTAAAGGCCGTTGTTGATCCAATCGTTGCGGAGCTGCAGGCCCAACGTGGTTTCCACCCTACGGCCCCACCATTGGCTGAAAACCGTGTGGCGTGCGTCCAGCCCACCCACCCAGCGCGTGTCGTGCTGTTCAAACTGGTCGCCCTTGACGGGGTCATACAGGTAGTAAGTGAAATCGGAAAATAAGTCGAGATCATAATAAAACCCGTAAGCCATGATTTGCGTTACGGAATTTGCGCCGGTATGATGCCATTCGCCCTGCAAACTATAACGCCCTGAATTGCCACCGTCAGCCGGGTTCAGGGCGCCGAAGAAACCCACGAGGGGCACGGCGTTATCGGCGATTTGATCGCTCGAGTTCCATTTTCCATGGTAACCGCGGGCCGTGATGCTGAAACCATTGGCCTCTCCGCCCCGGCTGTAGGTTACCAGTTCGTTGAATTTGGCATAACCATCCGGATGCTTCCATGGGCCGTCATCGTAGTAGGCTTCTCCACCGACCAGCAAATTGCCCAAGCCAAGCTTTTGCGATGCGCCGAAGGCGGCCCGCCCATAGCCATACATGCCGCCTTCGAGACTGAGGAAGGTCTGGGGCAGCGTCTTGAAAAACACCAGATCGGCATTTCCAGTCGAGCCATAGTTGCCGACATCGGCGTAATAAGGGCCTTTCTGGAAATTCACTCGCTGCACAAACTCGCCGATGACGGTGTTCATGTCCGAGTACCCTTCGCCGTGTGCGTGAGACGGCAGGTTAAGCGGCATACCGTCGAGGAAAATGGCGAAATCTGTGCCGTGGTCGAGATTGAAGCCGCGAAGAAAATATTGGTTGGCCTTGCCGCCGCCGGCGTGTTGAGTGATGATGAGACCGGGAACCGTCTCCAAAACTTCTCCCGAACGAAGAATCGGACGATCTTGGATTTCCGTTGCGCCCACCGTTCCCTGGGTGGCGGAAACGGCGGTGCCGACAAGGTCATCCTCCCGGCCCTTCACGGTTATGGTGCTGCTCACGGCGCTCACACCCAGAGAGATGCGCAGCGGGGCCGACGCCTCGGTGGTCCCTATGGTGACGGGCGTTTCTTTGGTTGCAAAACCGGGATCAGATACCACGAGTTGATAATTACCCGCCGAGAGTCTGGAAATAACGAAGGAGCCTTTCGCGTCCGACTGTGCCGTTCTTTGTACAGTACCGTTCGCGCTTCGAACCTGCACGGTAGCCCCGGCAATCACCGCGCCAGAAGAATCAACGACAGTTCCTGATAGCTGAGGCGGATAAGCCTTATCCCTGGTGGCGACCGGCGTCTTCTCCTGCGCGGCGAGCAGGGCTGGACTAACCTTAATCGCTTTTGCACCGAAGGTGGCCGTCAGGCGAAGCGCTGGGCCAGAGACTGGCGATCCCTGAGGATCCGTCAGGCGGCGCTCGATGCGGCCGTCCACCGCCCAGGAGCACGAGATTGCGGCAAAGAATAGCGACGTGAGAATCATCAATTTCGAGACCATGGGTCTCTTTCGCCGTGTGTTACTAATTTTGAAAACGTGTTACCACTTGACAAGATAACACGAAATATAAACTCGTGTCACGCAGAAATCGTCTGAATTGAAGATCGGTAGGCGCCGATCATCATTTATTCTGAGCGGGAGCAACCACATAGGCGTATCCCAAGGGTTATCACACAACACGCATCCGTAGGCATCCCACGCCAAAAGGCCGCTTCACTGGTATTATGAAAGCGGTTTCGAAAGGCTCCGTCTTTGCCCAAGGAGATGCCATGTCAAAATTAATTCGCACGGGAATTTCGCTCGAAAGCGACCTGCTGGAGCGGTTCGACCGGGCCATTCGCAAGAAGGGCTACAAGAACCGTTCGGAAGCCATTCGGGATCTGGTAAGGGACTATGCAGTGACGGAGGATGTGGAAGAGGACCGCACGGTGGTGGGAACCTTAACCATCGTCTACGATCACCACCGGCCGAAGCTAACGGAGCAGTTGATCGAGGCACAGCACCATGCCGAAAATAAAGTGCTTGCCGCCACGCATGTCCACCTGGATCACCACAATTGCCTGGAAGTGGTCATTATGAAGGGGCGCAGTTCCGAAGTAAGACGCATCGCGGACCGGATTCTGAGCCTGCGGGGGGTAAAGCACGGCAAGCTCGTGCTGACCACGCAAGGGAAAGACCTGTAGATTCATTGCCGATTTTCGATTGCCGATTGTCGATTGAACTATTCGGGAAATATATCGAGGGCATTGGCAACGCGCCGGGGGATGAATCGAATCCAAGCGTGGGTGTTAGGAGCATTTATGAAAACGCAGACTTGGCGGCGGGGTTGGGTGCTGTTGCTTCCTTTTTTGCTGGCGGGGATTTTCACCTCAACCGTTTTCGCCGGCGAAGGTGATCCTCCGGCACGGGTTGCCCGCCTGAGTTTTGCCCAGGGCAAGGTTTCGTTTCAGCCCTCCGGCGAAACCGCTTGGAGCGAGGCTTCCGTGAATCGCCCCGTCACCACCGGGGACCGGCTGTACACGGACCAGGGCGCTCTCGCTGAGCTGGAGGTGGGTCCTGTCGCCGTGCACCTTTCGCAAGCCACAGATGTTACCCTGGCCAATTTGAATGACCAACTTTTGCAACTGGGAGTCGGGCAGGGTAGCCTCCGGGTGACGCTATACGAAATGCCGGAAAACAATTCCGTGGAGATCGATACTCCCAACGGTGCGCTGGTGCTGCAAACCGCGGGTTCCTATCGAATTGACACCGCCGCCGACGGCAACTCCACCCAAGTCACCGTGAATGCCGGAACCCTGCAAATTACCGCCGGAGACCTTTCGAAAACCTTACAAAGCGGTCAGGCGGTGCAGTTGACGGGCACAGGGCCCGTGGTGGCTGCGAACGCCACCGTGCCTCCGCCCGACGACTTCGACCGGTGGTGCGGGGGGCGTGACAAACGCGTCGAAGCCTCCGCCTCGGTGAAGTCTGTAGGCGCCGACGTCCCCGGCGGTGAAGACCTTGACACTCATGGGACGTGGACCGAGAAGCCCGACTTGGGTCCGGTGTGGATTCCCGCCAACGTGCCTCCCGGCTGGGTTCCTTATCGTCATGGACATTGGGTTTTTATCGAGCCCTGGGGCTGGACCTGGGTGGAAGATGAGCCGTGGGGCTACGCCCCCTTTCATTACGGCCGCTGGGCGCAGATTGGACCGGTTTGGGCCTGGGTCCCCGGCCCCGTCATGATGCGGCCGGTGTATGCTCCGGCGCTGGTGGCGTTCGTCGGCGGCCCGGGCTTTGGCATTGGGATTGGCGTGGGTGTCCAGGCCTGGTTTCCCCTGGGGCCGCGGGAGCCCTTTGTGCCCTGGTATCACTACGGACCGGCCTATATTCGTGCCTTCAATGGCGGCGGTGTGGCGAACGTTGGCAGCTTCCACTACATGAATCGCGGGGTTGCCGTCACCGCAGTTTCCGGCGATGTCTTTCGCGGCGGCCAGCCGGTGGCACGCGGACTGGTGCATGTGACCCCGGAACAGCTTGCACACGCGGAGGTTATACCCCATCCGGAAGTTAGTCCCACGTCTCGGGCGGTTTTCGGCGCGAGGGCAGTGGCGGCGCCGCCGGTTCGCGCGGCAGGGTTTGGAGCGTCAAGGCCGGCGTCCCCCGGGGCTCCCTCAGGCTTGCGAACCACTGCGCCCGGCCCCGGCGTGGCGGCCCGCACCGGCGGTCCTCCCAACGCTCCGTTTCCGCACACGTTCACAAGAAATGCGCCTGCCCCTGCCAACGCTTCCTATGCGGCGCGGCAGGACGCCTATTCGTCCCATCCTGGACGTCCGCTGGAACCCCAGCAGATGAATAACCTGCGCGCCGGTAAGCCCGCCGGGCCGATGCAGGACAAAGAAACAATCCCCCACCCCGCGAAGGAGCAGACTCCACCCAAAACGTCTTCTTCCTCTTCCAAAGGAGATAAAAACCATCACTAAGCGCGGAGAGATTGGATCATTTGGTCATCGGGCCATTTGTTCATCGGGTCATCGGGTCATTAAACCTTCGCGTCAGATACCCCCCGCGAGGCGGGTGGCTTGATGAGCGGGGGCGCCTCGAAGACGGCTCCCCAGACCATTCGATTGGCTTCCCTGCCGGCTGCCGTCGGAACCCCGAAGGGGTTGCCATTGAGTAGCCGAGGGCAAGGGCACGCGTTTTGTGACCCCCGCCCACGGATCGCATCGCTACCCATTTTACCGACCCTGGCGGGGTCGCACGGTTCGGCCCCGCCAGGGCCGAGGCGTTCTTATAAACACAGTTACCGTAGGTTTCACCTACGGCTATTCACAGTGTTCCCCTTGCGGGGAACCTGGCAACGGTCAAACCTCTTCGCGTCTCACGGGTCGAACCAGCGGCTTGCCTCGGGGACAGTCATTTGAGATATTAGATTTTGGATTGAGGCAATCCGCTGGCTGGGGCATTAGAGCGCAGCTCTGCGTTATCGTCGGTCGCGGCGAGAGGTGCTGATGGTAATAAACTGCAACTGGCCGGGCCGAAAATGGTTTCCGCGAAACGGCATAAGAGGAATATCGACGTGAATCGCAGAGCTGCGCTCTGCGCCAGCCAGCCCGTCCCCCATGCTGTATCGCCTCGACGCTCAGAGCATGCTGGAGGGCCGAGGCGATAGGCTCGGAACAGACCTTGCCATCGGCTACTGAATAAGCTATTATTGATCCAGGGCTTGGCTTCCTGCGGGCGCTTGGCGCCTCTCGAATTCTGCCCACCAAGCGGGGACAAAATCCCGGTTGGATGGCTCGTGACGGCCGGCGAAGTATTTCTAGAAACGGGCGGGAACCCGGAAGGGTGTTCGTCCCTGCGAGGAGCTGTGGTGATTCAATTTGCCCCCTTACTACGACACGATGATGGCGCCCGCGGGTTCCATCCGGAACCGATGATTCCTAATGAGGATTCCAGCCTGCACCTATTTGTGGCGGCTCATCTGCGTTTTTTTCACGGTCCGGAGCCAGGCTGACCAAAAAGATGTTAAAAATGAAGGTAGGTCTGGATGAGTTATTGAAAACAAAAGGGCAATTTGATTGCTCTGGATGAGTCGATGAAAACAAGCAAGTTACCTGATTTACGCGATAAGTCATTGAAAGGAAATAAGATATGGCTAGAAAATGATGAATTATGAAGTATGAATTATGAAGGTTGCGCACGCAAGAGTCGGGTCATCGGCTGATTACAGGGTTGGGGTTAATTGGCCCGATGACCCGATGGTCCGATGGCTCGATCATCCGATGGGACGATGACAGCGTGGCGGGCGGGTCTCCGGGTATCGTTGAGCGGGGTCATTGCTTACGGATACAGCAGATACTGCGCCCGAACTTTCTTGAATCGCTCCAGACCTTCCTGCCAGTCGTACCAGATGCGCGAGGGGCTTTCACCGCGGCGGATGGATTCCAGGACCTTATGGCTTCCTACCAGACGCAGAGTCCCGTCCAGGTTGAGGTTCTGGGGGTAAAGCCGCCAGAGCGCCGCGAGAAGCTCGACTCCCATTTCGGTGGGCTCCAGCGCTTGACGGTCGAGCAATACGATCTGCACGCCATGGCAAACCTCGTTGGCGAAAATGCCGGAGACTGGGGTGAAATCCATGGGCACAAAACGCACTCCCTGAATTTTCCTGCCGTTCAGGTACGCGGCCAGTTCCCGGCTGTTGATCCATGGCGCCCCGGTGATTTCGAAGGGAGTGTCAGTCCCGCGGCCCACACTGACCTTGGCGCTTTCCAGCAGACAAACGCCGGGGTAGAGAGTTTCCTCCGTCAGGTTGCGCAGATTGGGGGAGGGATTGATCCAGACCTGGCCCGTTTCGTCGAACCAGTCCGAGCGTTGCCAGCCTTCCATCTTGATGACGTGCAGCTTGGCGTTCAGATGGTTTTCGCGGTTGTACATTTCCGCCAGTTCGCCCAGCGTCATCCCGTGGCGAATGGGCATGGGGAAGTAGCCGACAAACGAGTGCAGGTCGGGGTCCAGCACCGGCCCATCCACCGCGACGCCGTTAATGGGGTTCGGCCGGTCGAGGACGTAGAACTCCATCCCCTTTTTCCCCGCCGCTTCCAGGCAATATCCCAGCGTAGTGATGTAGGTGTAGAAGCGCACGCCCACGTCCTGCATGTCATAAACCAGGGTGTCGATGCCCTCCAGCATCGGGTCGCTGGGCCGCTGCGCGTCACCATACAGGCTGTAGACGGGCAGGCCGGTCGAGGCGTCGTGGGAGGAGTCCACCTTAGCCCCTGCCTCTGCCGAGCCCCCCAACCCGTGCTCGGGGCCGAACAGCGCCACCAGCTTCACGCCCGGAGCATGGGCCAGCAAGTCGATGGTGCGCTGGCCATCGCTCGCGCGGCCGGACGAGTTGGTGATCAACCCCACATGCTTGCCGGCGAGGGCGGCAAAGTGTTCCGCTGCCAGCACGTCGATGCCGGTTTTCACAATGTCATTGCGCAGCCCTTGCTCGCGGTAACCCTTCATCAGCTCGAAGTAGCCGGTCAGGGAGCGGCGGCTGTCCAGAATCTGCTGGTCGGAGAGCGGTCCCAGCGCCCCCGCCACCAGGGTGGCAAGCGCCGTCCGCAATCCCACCACCTCACCTTTGTCGATGGGGTGCACGCGGTTGGTCAACAGAATTACGTACGTCTTGGTGACGGGGTCAATCCAAAGGGAAGTCCCCGTGTAGCCGGTGTGTCCAAACGAGCCCACACCGAACAACTCTCCGCGGTTGGAAGCGAAAGGCGAGTCAATATCCCAGCCGAGGCCTCGCAACACCATCTGGTTGGGAGGAGTCTGCGGCGTCGTCATCTTCTCGACCGAAAGCGGGCTGAGAATGCGCGCCCCATTGTATACGCCGCCATCGAGCAGCATCTGCGCGAAGCTGGAAACATCGTCGGCGGTGGAGAACAGGCCCGCGTGCCCGGCTACTCCGCCCATGAAACGGGCGGTGGGATCGTGCACGACGCCCAGGAGGACCGGCCCGCTGCTGCCTTGCTCGTATTGCGTGGGGGCAATGCGCCCGCGGAGCGATGCGGGGGGCGTGAACAGAGTGTCTTTCATGCCCAACGGCTTGAAGATGTGCTCCGCGCAGTACACATCCAGCGGCTCGCCGGAAACGCCACGCACAATTTCCCCCAGCGTCTCAAAATTGATGTCGCTGTAAACGAAGCGCGTGCCGGGAGGCACATCGAGCTTGGAGGCAACGATCATTTGCAGGGCAGTGTCATAGCCTGTCCAGGCGGGCTTCAGTTCCAGGTCCGGAGGCAAGCCGGAGAAATGCGTCATCAACTCCCTGACGGTGACCAGCTCTTTGCCGTTTTGCTGGAAATCCGGCCAGTAATCGCTGACCGGCGCGCTGAGCACGATCTTGCCTTGCTCCACAAGCTGCATCACCGCCGTCGTGGTGGCCATCACTTTGGTCATCGAGGCCATGTCAAAGATCGTGTCCGTGGTCATCGCGCGCCGTTCGGGCACCAGGGAGCTTTCGCCAAGGGCTTTTCGATAGACCACATGGCCTTCATGGCCGATCAAGACGACGGCGCCGGGAATCTTTTTGGCTTGAATCGCCGCTTCCACAAGCGGAGCGATTCCCTCCAGGCGCTTTTCACTCAAGTCGGGCGCGGCCTGGGCGGCCGTTGCCGCCAGAATCAATACACCAAGGCACCGTACCCCAAAATTGATCGGAAACCGGAAATGACGAATCACACCTTGCTCCTTACCGTTAGATTGCCCCTCAATGGAGAGCCTTTTTGCTATATACTCGCGGATTCTTGCTGTCAATGCCAGGCTTTAAAAGCACGCAAATTTTCGAAAACGCTAAAAGGATATTCTCCTCATGAAACTAACACTCGCTGACTGGTTGGTGGTCGCTGCTTATTTCCTGCTCAATCTTATCATTGGGCTCTATTACCGCAAAAAGGCGAGCGCCAGCACCGACGATTTCTTTGTGTCGGGCCGGGAAGTCTCCTGGTGGCTGGCTGGGACCTCCATGGTGGCCACCACCTTTGCTGCGGACACGCCCCTCTGGGTGACGGGCCAAGTGGTGCGGCATGGCGTGGCCGCCAACTGGTTTTGGTGGAGCTTCCTGCTCAGCGGCATGATGACGGTGTTCTTCTTCGCGCGCATGTGGCGAAGAGCGGAAATTATCACCGACGTGGAACTGGTCGAGCTGCGATATGCCGGCAAGCCCGCTGCATTCCTCCGGGGATTTCGCGCCATTTACTTTGGCGTGCTCATCAACTGCATCATTCTGGGATGGGTCAACCTGGCAATGGAGAAGATCCTGGGGATTTCTCTCAATATCCCTAAGTTCTGGGCCGTGGTCATCTGCATGCTGATTACGGCGGTTTACACGTCGATCTCCGGCCTGTGGGGCGTGCTCTGGACCGACCTGGTGCAGTTCGTTCTGAAAATGGCCATGTTGATCCTGCTGGCCTTTTATGCGGTGCGGGCGGTGGGCGGCATTGGCGCGCTCAAGGTCAAACTCGCCGCCGTGGACGCAGCGCGGGGCGCGGCGGTGGGTGGTTCCGGGTCCATCCTCTCCTTCGTCCCGGATTTGCACTCTCCCTGGATGCCGATTATGACCTTCCTCGTTTACATCGGGGTGTACTGGTGGTCGGTTTGGTACCCGGGAGCGGAACCCGGCGGGGGCGGTTATGTGGCGCAACGCATTTTCTGCGCCAAGGATGAAAAGAACTCTCTGCTGGCGACCCTGTGGTTCAACATCGCCCATTACGCCCTGCGGCCCTGGGCCTGGATTTTAACGGCGCTGGCGGTGGTCGTCCTTTACCCGCAACTGAGCCTGCCGGGCGCCGACGCCGAGGGCGGCTTCGTTCGCGTCTGGGTCGATTATTTACCCCACGCTTTTCGCGGATTGATGCTCGCCGCCTTTGCCGCGGCTTACATGTCCACGGTGGCCACGGAACTGAACTGGGGGTCATCCTACCTGGTAAACGATTTCTATCGCCGCTTCGTGGCGCGCCATGAATCTGACCACCACTACGTAACCGCTTCCAAAATCTCGACCATGGGGCTGATGGTGGTGAGCGCGGCCGTCTCCTACCTCATGCACACGGTTGCGGGGGGATGGGATATGGTGGTCAACATCGGCGCGGGCACGGGAGCGGTCTACCTGCTGCGCTGGTACTGGTGGCGCATCAACGCCTGGTCGGAAATTTCTGCTATGGCCACGGCCGCGGTGGTCTCCATCACGCTGAAAATCCGCAGTCCTTTCCCGGATTCCGACCCGAACCAATTCGCCAAGAACCTGCTCTTGACGGTGATCATTACCAGCATAGTGTGGCTGGCCGCCACGTTCCTGACGCAACCGGAACCGGAATCCAAACTGCTGGAGTTCTACCGCCGTGTACGGCCTGGCGTAAAAGGGTGGAAGCGTGTCGCCGCGCTGGCGCCGGAAATCCCCCCGACCAAGGATGGCTGGTACAATCTGATGGATTGGATCATGGGTTGTTTGATGGTTTACATGACGCTATTCGCCATCGGAAAGCTGCTCTTGGGCTTCACCGGCATCGGCCTGCTATTCCTGGTCATCGCCGCTGTCTCCGGATATGTCATTTACTGGGATTTGTCCAAGCGCGGGTGGGAGACGCTTTCGGGGAAGGAGTGAAGAAGGTGTCAGGTGTCAGGTCTCAGGTGCCAGGTATCAAGGAAAACCAAGGCGTCAGACTTAACGCGGGCGGCGCCGAACTTCATAAGAAAGTCAAAAGGCAAAGCGCAAATGGCAAAAGACAAAAGTATGGGTGGCGCATACATTGCTTTTCATGTATGCGCTCAACCAATCCTGCGATCAAGCGTCGGCCCAGATGCTGTGAGGAAAAAGGATTTTCCTTCCCTCGCCCCCTTGGGGGAGAGGGGGGACCGCGTGGCGGTGGGTGAGGGGGTTAGTGCCAGCCCTGATTAAAGTGTCGAGTAGACGCGACAGTTTTGACCCCCTCACCCGTCCCGCCCCCCGGCTGATGAAAACGCCGGTTGTGGGCCACCCTCTCCCCCAAAGGAGCGAGAGTTGTGAGATCAAATCTGGATTGCATTCGATGAAGCCAAAATCGCGTGAGCGCATAACGGAGCGACCGAATCCCGCCTCGGCTTCATTGGACACCAAGTCCACGCGGGAAATCCTGCGCATTATTAATCGCGAGGATCAGCGCGTGGCGGCGGCAGTTCGCAAAACTCTCCCGCAGATTTCGCGCGCCGTGGATTTGGCAGTCGAGGCCATCAAGAACGGCGGGCGGCTGGTCTATTTGGGAGCCGGCACGAGCGGGCGGCTAGGGGTGCTCGATGCTTCGGAGTGTGTGCCCACCTTCGGGACCGACCGGGTGGTGGGGATCCTGGCGGGCGCGCCCGCTTCTCTCACCTCCTCTGTAGAAGGCGTTGAGGACGATCCTCAACAGGCCGCCCGGGACTTGAAGAAGATTAAACTCACTCATCGCGACGTTCTAGTGGGAATCTCTGCCAGCGGTGGCGCGCCTTATGTTTTGGGTGGAATGAGCCATGCGCGTAAACTAGGCGCAAAGGTGGTGGGACTTACTTGCAACCCGGAAGCACCCCTGAAGGCTCTTGCCGATGTCACCATCATTCCGGTCGTCGGGCCGGAAGTGATCGCCGGGTCCAGCCGAATGAAGGCCGGGACAGCGCAGAAACTTGTGCTCAACATGCTCTCTACGGCGGCGATGGTGCGGTTGGGGCGCGTGCTCTCCAACACCATGATCAACGTCCAACTGAAGAACCAAAAGCTATGGAAGCGCGCCGAGGGAATAGTGATGCAAATCACCGGAGTCAGTCAATCTGCTGCCGCCAAGGCTTTGAAAGACTCTGGATGCAGTGTGCCCGTGGCGCTTTTGATGACTCTGAAAAAGATCACAAGACCTGAAGCCACGCGCCAACTCAGGCAAGGGCCGAGCGTGGCGGCGGTCTTGCGCGAAGGGATGAAGAAGGTCAATCGCTGAGCGGGAGTAGCGCGGACCTGTTTTTTTGGTCCGCGGCTCGTCCATTGTGGCGAGGAAAAGCCGCGGACCTAAAGAACAGGTCCGCGCTACCCCTCCGGATTCATTTTGGGAGTTTTTGTGGACAAATTTCTAATAACGGGTGGGCGGCCTCTGGAAGGCTGGGTAGTGATCAGCGGGGCCAAGAATGCGGCGTTGCCGGCATTGACGGCGGCGCTGCTGACGGACCAGCGCGTGATTCTCCACAATATCCCGCGCGTACGCGACATCAGCACGATGCGCAGCCTGCTGGAAGATCTCGGCGTCGATTCCTCCGTCACGCACGAAGCGCACGGCAATCGCATCGAGATAGAAGCCCGCCAGTTGCTTAACCCTGTGGCGCCTTATGAGCTCGTCAAGCAGATGCGGGCGTCGGTGTTGGTGCTGGGACCGCTGGTGGCGCGGTTCGGGCAGGCACGAGTCTCGTTGCCGGGCGGCTGTGCGATCGGCGTTCGCCCCGTCAACCTTCATCTCAAAGGTCTTGAGAAGCTTGGCGCCTCCATCAGTTTCGACCACGGCTACGTAAACGCCCGGGCCAACGGCTTGCGCGGAACGGACTTCTACTTCGACACGATTTCCGTAACGGGCACCGAGAATCTTATGATGGCGGCTGCCCTTGCTGATGGGGATACTGTCCTTGAAAACGCGGCGCGCGAGCCGGAGGTGCAGGACCTCGCGGATTTGCTCAACAGGATGGGCGCCCATATCGAAGGCGCCGGGACACACAAGATCCAAATCCATGGCGTCAGCCGGCTGCACGGGGCCGAGCATAGCATCATTCCTGACCGTATCGAGGCCGGAACGTTCCTGACCGCGGCGGCGATTACCGGCGGAGAACTCGTCGTGGAACGCTGCAACCCCGAGCACCTCACGGCCGTGCTCGCCAAACTGGACGAGGCGGGCGTGCAGGTGGTTCGCGATGCGGGCAAAGGATCGAGCGGCGGCCACACGCTCACCGTCAAGGCAGGAAGCAAACTGCGCGCCCTTGACCTATCCACCCAAGAGTACCCCGGCTTTCCCACAGACATGCAAGCCCAATACATGGCGCTCATGACACAGGCCGAGGGTACATCCGTGATTACGGAAACGATTTTTGAAAACCGCTTTATGCACGCACTCGAACTGGCGCGCATGGGGGCCGACATCGCCGTGAACGGCCGCCGCGCTGTGGTGCGCGGCAAAACTCCCCTGAGCGGGGCGAAAATCCAGGCGTCGGACCTCCGCGCCAGCGCATCGCTGGTGCTGGCCGGATTGGCCGCGGAAGGCGAAACCCTGATCGACCGCGTCTATCACATTGATCGAGGCTACGAGCGCATCGAAGAGAAGCTCACCCAGGTGGGCGCCCAAATCGCCCGCATCTCTGAATCCGACTGAGCATCGTGGCTAAAACGCCAAACCCAAACGAATCCAGCGCTTGCGCCGGCTTGAGGCGGCAAATCGAGCCCCCCATCGCCGGCGGCAGTCACGGGCGCGAATGCTATACCATTCGCGATCGCATTACCTTTTCTATGTCCACCTCTGGGTGCTGGTTCAATTTGATGTAGAGGAGGCTATACGCCGCCATTTGGCGAGGTAATCTCTCCGCTGCAACCTCAAATCCGCCCACTTCCTACTTCTGCAATGGTTTAAACCTCCCCTTTCCGGGGGTGGGTATACCCCAGCCAGGTTCCTGCCTGGCGGATGTGCGGCGGGAAGTCATTGGTAATGATGCCGAAGTGCGAAACGGGGGACGATCAAAGGGCTTGGGAGCGCCTTGGACCGGCCTTAATGCTAAATGTCCCTTGGTTTGATTCGGCCCGGGGCAATCTTGTCATCTGGTTCGTCTATGGGGGCAAAACGAGGAGTTAAATCCAGTGACGTTAAACTTCCTTTATACCATTTATGAGTAAATGAAAAATAGTGACACACATCAATTATTACATCGTTTAAGAGGAGCGCTGCCTTCTATTTTTACGTTTGCTTGGCGCCTGAGAATTCATTCCCTACAGGGCTGGCCAGCCAATCTTGTCATACTACAGTAACGAATTGATATTAAATGACTAATTGGAAAGGTTTTGGCGTTGCCCGGTCTTCAGACGGACGCCAAGGGCGGAATCTTCCCACCGTAAAGCCATGTTGGACCCTTCTTTATATCCGCCCCAAAAACCTCGGAACCCACAAAGATGTGCGTGGCGGGGCCAACATTAAACATCCTTGAAATGTTCCTGCGGTTAACCGCATTCAGTACCTTAGTGCGGATAATGGTGCTGGAAAGGAGGTAACGACTATGCTATGCTTCAATCGAAAGCCGACAGGTGGTATACCGCCGATGCCGCTCCCGCCCGATGGTGAGTAAGAGATTCCTCGGCCACGGATGGGCGAGCGCGGCTCTTGCGGTGCCTGCCCATCCCCGGCCGGATCTATGCATACTCTGGCAATGGGAATCAGTTTTGGTGCACTCCTCCTCGATGGCATTCTGATCGTGAAGGGGATGGGGAGTAGAGTGTTCAGGCTGTTCCCGGTGTTTTATTCGTACATTATCTTTGCCTTTTGTGGCAGTCTCGGCATGTACTTGATTTATTGGTTATACCCGCACGTTTATCCCTCAGCATATTGGATATACTATCTGGTCACCATCCTCGCGGAATTTATGATCCTCGTCGAGGTATCCGATCAGATATTTCGACCTTTCCCTGCCATCCGCTACCTCGGTCGCGCCCTTACCATCGTAATCTCCTTCGTTTTGGGACTCGTGTATATCCTCCCGGCCATCCTCGGATCCACTCACAGGCGTCCAGCGCTGCTTGCATTTGCCTTGCGTGCTTCTGTAACCAAAGCCATTATTCTCATTGTCTTATTCTCTGTGGCACGACACTTTTGTTCCCAATTGGGGAGGAATGTTGGCGGCTTAATGTTAGGGTTTTCAATCTACGTGGCTATGAATATAGCCATGCTGGCCGCGGGCAAAGCCTTCAATCCGGTTCTCAGTGCCAATATCCTCTGGTTGATGGAACCCCTTGCCTCCGCACTGTGCCTGCTGGTGTGGACCATATCGCTGTGGAAACTTGTGCCGGTACCCAGCTTGCCGGCAATTGCCCCGGTCGCTGGGAGAGATTCTGAAGCTGTAGTTCTTGAACTAACCCGTTTCAATAGTGAATTATCCAAGCTCTTGCACAAATGATTATGCTCATATACGCCGCCGCTGCTATCGCCTTCCTCATCCTGGTTGTAGGTTTTCTGCAGAAGCCTGACCGTTCTGACCCTGATGAATCCTTGAGCGAGAGGAGTTGCGCCCCGAGCATCGGGAATGGGCCTTGGCTGGACCTTTCCGAACGCATCTTCGATCCCTCCGATGCCCGTTGGTTAGAAGAAGAACTCGCCTTTCCGAAGTTGGCCAAAGCCCTGATAATCGGTCGGAAGCGCTTAGCGATTCGCTGGCTGGAAGCCTTGCAGTCATCGTTTGACGAGGTAGTGCGAACCCCCGAGAGTGTGCCCAGCGATGCTCCCGCGGCATTCTCTGCCGGCAGTTGGCAGATGTTGTGGCTGACCATCCGCTTCAAGCTCTTAGTTTCTTATGCCTTGTTTGTGGTCAAGGTGTTTGGCCCCTACCATCGCTTGATCCCATCCTTTTCGTGGGTTCCATTTCCGCAGGGGAGTGAACGTAGTATCCGGCGACCGGCGTGGGCTGATAGCCGGAGTTCCCACTGAACCCTGTATGCAGTTTCCCGGCTTGAAAAACGCTCATCCTGCTATGTGAGACAATCTTGCCCAGCGTGGTGGATTTCACCCCACCGCAGTGTGTTCTAGCCCTTTATGTCCATGAATCCCCGCCATGGTTTACGTAAGTCACTCGTAACAAAAAGCATCAAAACAAGTTAGTCTCACAGAACGGGTCCCCATCTTGGCCCTCCTGTTGCTTCTTCAAGGCGTGAGTTGCGAGGGATGCTATCACGTTTTAGTTCCGGTCATAGGATTCTCGGAGCCAGAAAGTCATGACCGCAAACTCCTTCCGCCCCGCCGCGAAGCTAATCCCAAGCGCGCCGGACTCACCGCGATTGCGGCTTGGGCGTGTTTATGGAGCGCACGGCCATGCTCCCCTGTGGCGAATGGGGCGGCCGGATAATCAAGACCAGTTTCTTGGCAAGAGTTTTGAACAAATACTAACTGCATGACGGAGTGAAAAGATGACTAGAAGCAAGGTAACGATTGACGGGAACGAGGCGGCTGCCCGCGTCGCATACCGTATCAATGAAGTAATAGCCATTTATCCCATCACGCCTTCTTCCCCTATGGGAGAGTGGGCGGATCAGTGGTCGTCGGAGATCAAACCCAACATTTGGGGTACGGTCCCGCACGTGATCGAAATGCAGAGTGAGGGAGGCGCTGCAGGTGCGCTGCACGGCGCTTTACAGGCCGGATCGCTGGGCGTCACCTTTACGGCCTCGCAAGGCCTGCTGCTGATGATTCCCAACATGTTTAAAATCGCCGGAGAACTGACGGCGACGGTATTGCACGTTACGGCGCGCACCTTGGCTGCGCACGCCCTCTCGATTTTTGGCGATCACAGCGACGTGATGGCGACACGTTCAACGGGCTTCGGCCTGCTGGCGTCGAATTCCGTTCAGGAAGTGACGGACTTCGCCCTCATCGCCCAGGCCGCCGCGCTCCAGTCGCGCGTTCCGTTCCTGCATTTCTTCGACGGCTTCCGCACCTCTCACGAGGTCGGCAAAGTCGAAGAATTGACCGACGACGATCTGCGGGCGCTGATCCCGGGCGAGTTGGTGGAAGCGCACCGCAAGCGCGCCCTTTCGCCGGACCATCCCGTCCTCCGCGGCACCGCGCAAAACCCCGACGTTTTCTTCCAGGCCCGCGAGACGGTCAATCCCTTTTACATTGCTTGTCCGGGGATTGTCCAGGACGTGATGGACAAGTTCGCGAGTGTGGTGGGCCGCTCATACCACCTGTTTGACTATGTGGGCGCCCCGGATGCGGAGCGCGTAATCATCATGATGGGGTCCGGCGCCGAAGCCGCGCAGGAAACCGTGGAGCACCTCACCGAGCGCGGCGAAAAAGTTGGCTTGCTCAAGGTCCGTCTCTATCGGCCCTTCTCGATTGAGCATTTCCTTGCCGCCCTTCCCAAAACGGCAAAGAACCTGGCCGTGCTCGATCGCACCAAGGAAGCGGGCGCCGCCGGCGAACCTCTTTACGTCGATGTCATCACCGCACTCAGCGAAGGCTTGGCCGCGGGCAAAGCGCCGTTCTCAAGCTTCCCCCGCATCATTGGCGGGCGCTACGGCCTGTCTTCCAAGGAATTCACTCCCGCCATGGTAAAGGCCGTGTTCGACGAATTGCAGAAACCCGCGCCTCTTAATCACTTCACCGTGGGCATCAACGACGATGTTACGCACACCAGCCTGGAGGTTGACCCATCGTTCTCGACGGAGGATCCCAAGACCGTACGCGCCATCTTCTACGGCCTGGGCTCCGACGGCACGGTGGGCGCCAACAAGAACTCCATCAAGATCATCGGCGAAGATACGGATAATTACGCGCAGGGCTACTTCGTTTATGACTCCAAGAAATCCGGCTCCATCACCATTTCTCACCTGCGATTCGGCCCCAACCCGATCCACTCCACCTACCTGATCACCCAGGCGAATTTCGTGGCGTGCCACCAATTCACGTTCCTCGAGCGCTACGATGTGCTTAAAGCCGCCGAACCCGGCGCCGTCTTCCTGCTCAACAGTCCCTATGGGCCAGACGAAGTCTGGGACATGATGCCCCGCACTATCCAGCGGCAGATCATCCAGAAGAAACTGCGCTTCTTCGTGATCGACGCTGTCAAGGTGGCACACACCGCCGGCATGGGCGGCCGCATCAACACCGTGATGCAGACCTGCTTTTTCGCGATCAGCGGAGTGTTGCCCCGCGAAGAAGCCATTGCCGCCATCAAGCACGCCATTGAGAAGACATACGGCAAGCGCGGCGAGGCAGTGGTACAGAAGAACTTTGCCGCTGTGGATGCTTCGCTCGATCACCTCCACGAAGTCAAGGTTCCGGCGGAAGTAAGCAGCAGCTTTGACATGCGGCCTCCGGTACCGTCGGAAGCGCCCGCGTTCGTTCGCGACGTGCTGGCCAGGATTATCGAGGGCGAAGGCGATTCCCTGCCGGTCAGCGCCATGCCCAACGACGGAACCTTCCCCACCGCCACCGCGCAGTGGGAAAAACGCAACATCGCGCTGGACATCCCCGTCTGGGATGAGAATCTTTGCATCCAGTGCGGCAAGTGCGTGCTGGTGTGCCCCCACGCCGTCATCCGGGCTAAGATTTATGAACCGGCGCTGCTGGGAAAAGCTCCCGCCACCTTCAAGTCGGCAGCGGCACGCTGGAAAGAATTCAAGGAATTCAAGTACACGCTGCAAGTGGCGCCGGAGGATTGCACCGGCTGCGCGCTGTGCGTGGAAATTTGCCCGGCCAAGTCCAAGAGCGAGGCCAAGCATAAAGCCATCAACATGGCGCCGCAAATGCCGCTGCGAGAGGCCGAGCGCGATAACTGGAACTTCTTCCTGGAGATTCCGGAAGCCGACCGCCGCACCCTCAGCCTGGGCCAGGTGAAAGACGTCCAGTTGCTGCAACCCCTGTTCGAATTCTCCGGGGCCTGCGCCGGTTGCGGTGAAACCCCCTACATCAAGCTGATGACTCAGTTGTTCGGCGACCGCGCCTTGATTGGCAACGCCACGGGCTGCTCGTCAATTTACGGCGGTAACTTGCCTACCACACCTTACGCCGTCAACCGCGATGGACGCGGCCCCACCTGGTCGAATTCGCTGTTTGAAGACAACGCGGAATTCGCGCTGGGCATGCGCCTGGCGGTCGACCAGCAAACACAGTACGCGCGGGAGCTCGCCAAGCGCCTTGCGCCAAGCCTGGGCGACGAACTCGTCGGAGCCCTGCTCAACGCCGATCAATCCACCGAAGCCGGCCTTCGCGAGCAGCGGGATCGGGTTCAAAGCCTTAAGGCCAAGCTGTTGGGAATGTCGACGCTCGAAGCGCGTGACCTCACCAACGTCGCCGACACGCTGGTCAAGAAGAGCGTTTGGGCCTTCGGCGGTGATGGTTGGGCTTACGACATCGGGTACGGCGGCCTTGACCACGTGCTGGCCAGCGGCCGCAACATAAACGTCCTGGTGCTTGATACCGAGGTTTACTCCAATACCGGCGGACAGATGTCGAAAGCTACTCCGCGCGGCGCCGTGGCCAAGTTCGCCGCGGGTGGAAAGCCCCGGCCCCGGAAAGACCTGGGCATGATGGCCATCAGTTACGGAAACGTCTACGTGGCGCAGATCGCCATGGGCTCAAGCGATATGCAAACGCTCAAGGCTTTCCTTGAAGCCGACGCCTATGACGGGCCGTCTATCATCATTGCTTACAGCCAGTGCATCGCCCACGGCTATGACCTGGTGCACGGGATGGATCAGCAGAAAGCCGCGGTACTGTGCGGCTACTGGCCGCTATACCGCTACAACCCTGATCTGGCGAAGCTGGGCAAGAATCCCATGCAGTTGGATTCGCGGGCTCCCACCTTGCCGCTGGAGAAATACATCTACAACGAAACCCGTTACACCATGCTTACCCACAGCGATCCGGAATCCGCCAAGCACTTGCTGAAACTCGCAGAGCAGGACGTCAGCGACCGCTGGAGGGACTATCAGAACTTGGCCGCTATGCCGATGAACGGCGCTGCGAAGGAGGTAAAGTAAATGATTGACCTAACCACAAAATACATGGGCATGACCCTGAAGAACCCTCTCGTTGTTTCCGCTTCGCCGCTTTCACAGGACCTGGGCAATATCCGCCGCATGGAAGACGCCGGAGCCTCCGCAGTCGTGCTCCCCTCCCTATTCGAGGAGCAGATCCTCGTGGAAAGCAACACGCTGGATCGCTTCCTGTCGCAGGGAACGGAGAGCTTTGCGGAGTCGTTGACGTACATGCCCAACATGCCGGGGTATAACCTGGGTCCCGACGACTATCTCGAGCACCTGCGCCGCGCCAAGCAAGCCGTGAGTGTCCCTGTCATCGGCAGCCTGAACGGAACCTCCACCGGCGGCTGGGTGGGGTACGCAAAGAAGATCGAGGAAGCCGGCGCCGATGCCTTGGAGCTAAACATCTATTTCATTCCCACCGACGCCGAAATGAACGGCGGCCAAGTGGAACAAATGTACGTTAGCTTGGTCTCCCAGGTGAAAGCCAGTATCCGCATTCCCGTGGCCGTAAAAATCGGCGCCTACTTCAGCTCTCTGCCCCACACGGCCAGCCGCCTGGACCAGGCCGGAGCAAATGCGCTGGTTCTCTTCAACCGCTTCTATCAGCCGGACTTCGATCTCGAAAACCTGGAAGTTGTTCCCAACCTCATTTTGAGTACGCCCCATGAATTGCTGCTGCGCCTCAACTGGGTGGCGGTTCTTTTCGGGAAGCTCAAGGCAGACATGGCGGTCACCGGCGGCGTACACTCCGGCTTGGACGTGCTGAAGTCGATGATGGCCGGAGCAAGCGTGGCCATGATGACCTCGGCATTGCTCAGGAACGGCATCGGCCATTTGGCCACCGTGCGCACCGAACTTCTGCATTGGATGGAAGAGCACGAGTACGAGTCCATCCATCAGATGCAAGGGAGCATGAGCCAGCGGTCCGTAGCTGACCCCTCCGCTTTCCAGAGGGCGAACTACGTCAAGGTGCTAAGCTCGTACGCGCTAAAAGCGGGAGCAGCTTGATTTTGGATTGTGGACTTTGCGTTTTGAATTCTGGATTTTGAATTTTGCATTGAAAGCTGTTCGTGCGCCCGCGCCGCCACTTCCTGTAGTTGCGCGGGCGTACGAGTCTATACAGAGCGATAGGCCGTCCCCTCTATGTGTGGACTTACATATACTCATAGCTTGACATTTACCTATTCTCAGAAGTATGCTGAGACTGGAGGTGGAGAATGGCTTACATCGATCCACAAACAGTCCAGTCTCCCAGAAATCGTGTCGGTTCCGTCGACGTCCTCTACAGCAGCAGGCCAGACGAGGGCGGGGAGAGTTGGTCCGTTGCTCGGCTAGAATACGATCGTGTCCCGGATCGGATCGGAATCCGATGGAATGGCAGCGAAGAGGAGGGTGGCATTGGAAACCCCCAGTCCAGGGGAAGGCCAACCTGGTTTGTTGTCCCTGACGACCTTAGCGCTCTGGTGCGAGACAAGGCTGAGGAACTGAGCAATTTGCAAGAAGGTGGCTTGCTCGCCGGCTACCGTGAAATGGCCGCTGACCAGCAGCGGGAAGTGGAAGCGCAAGAATGGTCTGAGGGATTGATAGGCGATGCAAACCATCAAGAGAGGTGAGGTCTGGTGGGTCTCGTTCGATCCTGCGGTGGGAGGAGAGATCCGTAAGACGAGGCCCGCCTTGATCATTAGCAACAACGCTGCCAACGCGGTCCTGAATCGGGTTGTTGTTGTTCCTCTAAGCAGCCAGACCAATAAGCTCTATCCAGGCGAGGCGAAGGTCCAAGTGAACGGGCGGGAGTCAAAGGCCATGGCCGACCAGATTACGACGGCATCCATTGAACGGATTCGCAATCGTGTGGGAGTGATTTCGCCCCACGACCTCAAGGCTGTGGAAGACGCCATTCTGGTGCAGCTCGGTATCCGCAGATAGACCCTCACCACCCAGATGTAACTCACCGATTAGGAGCCATACTT
The DNA here is from genome assembly GCA_049519635.1 of Terriglobia bacterium. Lineage (GTDB taxonomy): Bacteria > Acidobacteriota > Terriglobia > UBA7540 > UBA7540 > Bog-366. The sequence goes on from JBEKQO010000001.1 coordinate 72,254, forward strand.
GCCGTGTCTCGTGTACACGTCGGATTTACACGGTAACCTTGACCTTTACCGCGCAGCGGGGCAGGCGGCGGTTCGCACGCGTGCCGACGCCTTGATTTTCGGCGGAGACCTCTGCCCCGGCGCTCCCACAGGCTCTTCTATGCGCCTGCCGATTGTGCAACCGGAGTTCCTTCTCCACCATCTGTCCCCGTTGCTTGGCGATTGGAGGCAGGCCCATCCCGCGCTCCGCATCTTCGCCATCCCCGGCAACGACGATTGCCAAACCGTTCTCCCCGCACTCGAAGAACTCGAGATGAATGATCTCATCGAAAACCTGCATCAGGAAACCCGAACCTTGGGTGACTTTACGCTGCTAGGCCTCTCTTATGTACCGCCCACGCCTTTTCAATTGAAAGATTTTGAGCGCTGGGACGACGCGCCGGGCCCGGATTCCGATTCATATTCCTATCGCTGCGTGATTGGGACGCCACGCGGTTTCATGGTAATCGAGGATTTCCGGTCTTACCTGGATTCCTTGCCCAGCATCGAGCAGGAATTCCGGCAACTCCAAGTCAAGGACCCCGCGCATACGGTCGCGGTCGTCCACGCGCCGCCCTTCGATACTCACTGCGATGTGCTCTTCGATGGCCGCCACATCGGCAGTAAGGCTCTGCGGAGTTGGATCGAGAAAAACCAGCCCTGCTTGACGTTGCACGGACACATCCACGAAAGCCCCAAACTTTCCGGAACATTCTTCGACCGCATCGGCGCCACCACGGTCATCAACCCTGGTTGCGACCACGCGCGGCCCCACCTGGTATTCATCGACCTCGATAACCTTGCCGAAATCGAGCATTCCCTGTACGGCAAGACGACTATTAACTAGGAGAAATTCCTTCTCCCTTGGGGAGAGGGTGATCGACGGAGGAGACCGGGTGAGGGGTTACGTGCACCTGCAAAGGAAAGCAAGCCGGCGTAGTGAAGATTCCCCGACAATTACTCTGACGCCGCCGGTTGCGTAATATACCCCAACTCGAGCTCGCCCAATTCTCTCCCAGCCGCGCCCAACCGTTTGGCCAACCGTTTGAAATAAGGGCCGTTAGCAGGTTGCAAGGAATTGGCCTATGAGGTGCATATTCCGCCTGTGGCGAGGTGTCAGATCTTCCGACATGACTCAGCAAATGCTTCCCAAGCTCCGGCGGCTATCACAGATCCTGTTTCTGCTGCTCTTTCTTCTTTTAATGATGAAGAGGGAAAGCTTCAGCTCGCTGCACGCCGTGCACGACGGAGCTCGCCTTCCGTACCCTGTCAGCTTCTTCCTCCAGCTTGACCCTCTCACGGCTCTCGTCAGCGCCCTTTCTACGCGCACGCTCTATCGCGGACTCCTTTGGAGCCTCGCGATCCTAATTCCCACTTTATTTCTGGGCCGTTTCTTCTGCGGCTGGATTTGCCCGCTGGGAACGCTGAACCACTTTCTGAGTAGTTGGAAGTCTGAGCGCAAGCGCGGCACCGAACGGCTGGAGCGGAACCGCTACAAGAAATGGCAGACCTGGAAGTATTACCTCCTGATTGCAGGCCTGGTCTCGGCGCTCTTCGGCGGCTCGCTGATCGGAATGCTGGACCCCATCTCCCTGACCGTGCGGTCGCTGGGGACATCCATGTTTCCGGCGACAAACAACGCATTGGACGCATTCCTTGGCGCGCTGCATCGTTCCCCGGTTGCGGGGTTGCGGACCATCGGCTACGGTGCTCAACTCGTTCTGAATGAAACCTTGCTCAGCTTCCGGCAGCCGCACTTTCGTCAGGCGTTTTTCCTGGGAGCGATTTTCATCGCCCTCCTGGTGTTCAATTTGCGCATCACGCGCTTCTGGTGTCGCGCGCTGTGCCCCCTGGGGGCGCTGCTGGGAATCGTTTCGCGCTGGTCGATTCTAGGTCTGGAGAAATTCCCCAGCCACTGCGACGACTGCAATCGCTGCCTGCTGGACTGCCAGGGAGGGGATGATCCGCTTCCAAATGCGAAGTGGCGCAAAGCGGAATGCCACCTTTGCTTCAACTGCGTAGGTGAATGCCCGGAAAGTGGAATACGCTTCAAGTTTTTCCCCGCGACGCCCACCACCATTGACACCCCCAGCTTGCAGCGCCGTCGCGCGCTGGCGGGAGTGGCGGCGGGGGCAGCGCTGTTGCCGGTTCTGCGCACGGGCCCGGGATTCGCGGCGGCAAGGGATCCGCGTCTCATTCGGCCGCCCGGGGCGCTGGATGAGAAGAACTTTCTCGAACGTTGTATTCGCTGCGGCGAGTGCATCAAGGTGTGCCCCAACAATGCCTTGCAGCCGGCGTTGCTGGAAGCGGGGCTGGAGGGTCTGTGGACGCCCGTGCTGGCGCCCCGCATCGGGTATTGCGAGCCCAGTTGCGTACTCTGTGGCGAGGTGTGCCCCACGGGCGCGATTTGGGAAATCACTCAAGCGGAGAAAGCCTGGTTGCCCGCCAGCGCCGCCAAGAACGCCAAACCCATCCGCCTCGGCACGGCTTTCTATAACCGCGGCCGCTGCCTGCCCTGGGCGATGGCGACGGAATGCATCGTCTGTGAGGAGTGGTGCCCCACGTCCCC
>JBEKQO010000002.1:0-70259 GCA_049519635.1 Terriglobia bacterium
TACCCCTGTGCACGTAAACTGCATAGGGATCCTACCGCCCGGGCGGAAGGCGGTTGTCGTCAATTCCAACTTGGCGGAAGAATCCCTGGCGACCAAAACACTCGCCGCCAGAATGACCAGCGCAGCGGTCAGGGTTCGAATGGCATTGCGCCAAAAGCCTAGGGTGTAAATTGAATCGCCGCGTCCGGCCGCGCGGGAGGCCGGCAGGCCAGCAAATTCGCTGCGGAATCGAACTACAGGCATGGCGGTTACCCGGCGACGGCTAGCGCGACGAGAAAATGAAGGACTCCAGCATGTCGGCCCGCGCTTTCTCATCCGAGGCGATGACCCGCAGCAAATCCTGAACGGAAATCATGCCGCGATAAGTTTCCCTTTCGTCGACGACCGCCAGGTGGTAGATGCCGTGTTTCTCCATCAGCCGCACACACTCGTCCAGGTGCGTGGCGGGCGGGACGGTGATGAGGTGCACACTCATCACTTCTGAGACCCGCATCCAGGCCGGGCACTTGTTTTCCGCCGCCACCTTGTCAGAAATATCACTTTGCGATACAACTCCCGCCAGCTTGCGGTCGGGCTTGATGACCCCCACCGCGCGCACCTGCCTCTCGCGCAGGTAGCGAGCCGCATCGTAAACGGTCATATCTTCGGTGATAGAATAAACCTCGCTCCGGGAATGGATTAAATCTTCGACCTTCATATGACCCCCCACCGGCCTGTATTTAGCGCCATCTTAAGCCTGAATTCCTGAAATCGCAATATGATTTCGGCCGGAATGCTCCTACGTCAGGAAGGCGATGCTCGACGGTGTGCCGATGGGCGTGTAGGCCCCCGTGAAGGTCAGCGCTCCGGTCCGGCGATTGATGCGAAAAGTGGTTAGGGCGTCAGCCCGCTGATTGCAGGAATAAAGGAAATTCCCTGTAGGATCGATGTTGAAGCTGCGCGGGTAATCACCGCGGGTCCATTCTTCGCCGGCGAAGGTGAGGGTGCCCGTGGCGCTGATGGGAAACCACGCGATGCTATCATGCAGCCGATTCGCGGCGTAAAGGAACTTGCCGTCCGCGGAGATCATGACTTCGGAAGTGTAGTTGGTGCCCACAAAGCCCTTGGGGAGGCTGGAAAGGGTCTGCTTTTCGCGCAGCCGTCCAAGGCTCGGGTCATAGTCGAAAGCCACGAGCGTCGAGCCTTCTTCCTGGAGCGAATAAAACCATCGGCCGCCCGGATGAAACGCGAAGTGGCGCGGCCCGTCCCCGGGGGGAAACGCCACGAACTCGGGATCGTTGGGGGTGAGCTTGCCTTCTTTCTCATCGAACTTATAAATGAAAATCCGGTCAAGCCCCAGATCGCTGGCGAACACAAAGCGCCCTGACGCGTCCGCCTGAATCATGTGCGCGTGGGCTTTGTCGTGCCCACTGATGGCAAAGCTGCCGGGTGGCGCGCTGTGGGCTCGCTCGGGGCCCAGGGCGCCCTGATCGTGAACCACGTCCGTGGCGGGGCCCAGTTCGCCACTGGCGTGAATGGGAAGCACCGCCACGCACCCCCCGGCATAGTTGGCCACCAGCGCATACTTTCCCGAAGGGTGAACGCTCATATGGGCGGGTCCGGCTCCTTCCGAGCTGACGGTGTTGAGCAAGGTCAAGTGTCCGGTGGTGCGATCGACGGCGTAAGCGCTGACCGAGCCGGCGCTCCCGCCGTCGTAATGGGTGATTTCATTCGCCGAATACAAATACGCGCGCGAAGGATGAAGCGCCAGGCAGGCAGGGTTCGCATCATTGGCAATGACTTCGCGTTGGGTCAGCGCGCCGCTGGCGGAATTCAGTTCAAGCACATAAATTCCCTGCCCGCGACCGCGCGCTCCTTCCGGACCTTCCGGAGAGCTGTACGTACCCACGTACATCAAGATGCGGCGGGGGGCCGACTGGGGTGAACCCTGCCCCGCCCAAGCTAATGCGGGCGACATGGCCGCGGCGCCTGCGGCGGCTTGCAGAAAGCTGCGGCGCGAAGTTCGCCCCAAAAGCCTGCGCGGGACTTCTGTCTTGTCCTGTGACATAGGAGTTCTCCTGGAATCTTTCACCGCAGAGGCGTAGAGGCCTGAAAATAAGGAGTCCTCTCTCTGCGTCTCAGCGCCTCGGCGGTAAGAATCGTATTTTTCACAGCTTCTTGGGCCGTGGGACACAGGATCTCGCCGCCAGCGCGGCTTCGGAGAAGGCTGATGCCTTGCCCGGCCGGAACCGCGCGAGCCCGAAGCGGAGCCCGCGCAGGCTGGTCCACGCAGCCACGTTCCTTATGATTTCGTCGCGGAAAGATGAGCGATGAGGTATGTGACGGACCATCCACAGTACCGGCAACAAGCGAAGGCTTATGACTTTTTCTCTTCCTCGGGCTTATTCTCTTCTGGCTTCTTCTCTTCTTTTTTATCGGAAGAGCCTTCCATGCTGCCGCGCAAGGCATCCTTAAACTCGCGGATACCTTTGCCTAAACCTTTGCCCAACTCTGGCAATTTGCCGGGCCCGAACAGGATCAAGACAATCAACAAGATAAAAAACAGGTGAACCGGTTGTAGCAACCCTTCCATTCATTATTCTCCTTCCGGGTTGGCGCAGCCTATTTCTTGTCGGAAATACCTTCCGAGACACTGGGGAAGATAAATTTGAATTCAGCGATGCCGTTGACCCTTGCCCCCCGGCAAGGTAAAGGCCCTAAAGAGGATTGCGACGATCAGCACAATGAAAAACAGGTGACCCATCTGTGCCTGCTGATGCATGAGAGTCTCATCCCCGCTCGTCGCAGCCGCCTATTTCTTATCGGAAGAACCGTCCATGCTGCCGCGCATGGCGTCCTTGAACTCTTTAATACCTTTTCCCAAACCCTTCCCCAGCTCTGGTAATTTGCCGGGTCCGAACAGGATCAAGACGATCAACAAAATAAAAATCAGATGAGTCGGTGATAGCAAACCTTCCATGTTTATTCTCCTCCCCGTTCGGCGTGATAGCCGACGGAACAGACAAGCGCATTATAGCCCATGCTGGGGCAGAACCCAATCACGATTCGCGTGAAGGGAAAATCATATTCCCCGGGGGCTTACCCTCCAATTGGCATTTCTTCCGGTAAAGCGCCGCGTAGCTGTCGGTAATGTAATCCCGGCGCTTATAGCCGAGTTGGCGCGCCACCTCGTCAATCCAGCGCTGGGGGCCTTCCAGTTCCAGGTAATTGCCGATGGGCGTTTCGTCAAAGACCACGTGGGGCGCGTCGGCCACATCGCGTTTGCCCCGCGGCACGTACACGGTGCGAAACTTCTCGTAACAGAAGACCTCGCGCAGCCCCAGGAGGAGCAGGATCTCGCGCAGGCGGTGGCCGTCTTCCACAGGGGTTTCAATCTCGCGGCGAATCTTGTAGTCACGTGAACGCAGCGGCGCGCCCTTGTACGTCAGCAAGCCCTGATCGCCGGCGAAGCGCAGGCGAATGAGGCAGCGCGATTTGCGTAATCGCTGGTCGGGAAAATCGAACAGGTAGTTGCTTTCAAAGTGGCGCGCCAGGGTGGGCCGAAAGCCCAGTTCCGCGAGGCGCCAACGCATTTCCTTGGCGTCCCTGACCGCCAGCTTGATCTCGGTTTCGTGGCGATGTTTCATGCCGGAAGGCGCGAGCGATCTTTCAGGATTCCCGTTCCAAAATGAAATCCGGCAGAGAGTTCAGTGCGTCTTTGTAAGGCGAATGGGGGTAGCCTTCCAGAAAACTTCGGGCTTTGTCGGAAAAATCCTGGGCTTTTTCCCGCGCCGCCTGAAGCGTGCCGTAGTGGTCGATCAGGTCGAGGATCTCGGCAAATTGCACGGACTTGAACCCCCCCTCTTCCAGCACCCGCGATACCTTCTGGGCTTCTTCCGGAGTGCACCGTTGCAGGAGGTAGATTAAAGGCAACGTCATCTTGCCCTCGCGGACGTCATTGCCGATGGGCTTGCCCAATACTTCCTCGGAAGAAGTAAAGTCCAGCACGTCGTCGATCAGTTGAAAAGCCAAGCCCAGGTTAATCCCGTAAAGGCCCAGGCGTGTCTCCTCTTCTTCGTTCTTTCCGCCCAGCAGCGCCCCCAACCGCAGGCACGCAGAAAACAAGCAGGCGGTTTTGCGGTACGACAATTCCAGGTACTCTTCTTCGGAAACGGTGGGCCTGCGCAAGCAAGTCAACTGGAGCAGCTCGCCTTCCACCATGACCTGCGTAAGCCGAATCAGAACGTCCAGAATCCGGAAATTCCGCTCGTTCAGGGCGATGTTGAAGGCCTGCATATAAAGCCAGTCACCCGCCAGCACGCTCATTTGATTTCCCCAACGGGAATTCGTGGAGGGCCGCCCGCGGCGGGTGTCAGCCTGATCGATCACATCATCATGCACGAGGGTTGCGGTGTGTATCATTTCCACCACCGCGCCCATGCGGACGGCAGCCATTCCTTCGTAACCGCACAACCTCGCCGCCAGCAACACCAGCGCCGGTCGCAGCCTTTTGCCGCCGCCTTCCTGCAAATACTGGCCGATTTCAGTAATTGGCCGGACGCCCGTAGCGGTCTGGACGCCGAACTCCTCCTCCACCCGCAGGAGGTCCGGACGGACCAAATCCAAGACTTCTTTAATCGTCAGATTTTTGACTAACGCCAAGCGCCGATTCTCCCTCGCCCCGTCGGTGAGCCGTGCCAAATCAATTTTGGTGGACAGGCCCGAGGGCAGTCCCTCAAATTTAGATAGTCCCACAAAAAGCCCATGAAGGGAAGTGACAAGTGGGTGGGTTCACCACCAAGGCAACAAGGATGAAGCCAGGAGCAAGGAGCCAGGAGTCAGACGTCAGGAGTCAGAATGAAAGAGAGCGATGAACCCTTCCTCAATGGGTCGCACAGTCCGGGTGCGAGTCGAGCGTCCGCCTGCGCAGGAAATGCGACGCCGAGTGGTTTGTTCTGGCTCCTGACTCCTGACTCCTCCGTGGTGTCTTGTGGTTCAAATTATTTCAGATCTTCAAGAACAGTTTCCTGCGGTACATCCAGAACAATACCACCCAGTAGCAGAGCAGCACGGCGGCGCCTTCCATAAACGGTTCGAGGCCGGTTCCGAGGAACTGGAAGAAGTGCGGACCGAGGTTGGTGTGAAAGGTACCGATCAGGAATTCCTCCATGAAGTGCGCGATACAGTAGGCAGCGATGGAATTCATGCCGATGACCACCAGGGGGAACGCCCAGCCTTTGCGTTGTTTCACCTCGATGACCCAGCAGAACGCCGCCAGAAACAGGAAGGCCACTCCACCGCTGAACAGCGTCCAACTCGGCGTCCAGATGCGCTTCACCACGGGGCAGATATGCGTGAAGTGGAAGAAGAGGCCGGCGGCAATTCCCACCACCCCGGCCACCAGGAGTTTCTTCAGGGGAATTTGCGGAGCGGCCTCGCGCAGCCAGCGCCCCGCGATCAGTCCCAGAATCATGGTGCCCAGGGTGGGGATGAAGCTCAGCGTCAGGTATCCGCCGTCGTTAAAGACCCACGGAGTCGGCCGCGGGAACAGGTTCAGGAACCACTGATCGAAAGTCGTCCCCAAGTTGAAGTTCTTGTTCCAGTGCGCGGCAAAACCCGTGTAATTGTGCTGCGCGTTCCAGGCAGCCGATACGCCGACGGATTGCCAGTCGAAGCTGGCCCCGGCCACGGGATAGAGCGCCCACGCCAGCCAATAGCCCGTCAGGATCACACCCAGCGCGGCCCAAGCCCAGCGCGGTGGCCGGAAGCCCAAGAGGAAGAGGATCGGATATCCAAACCCAATCTGGGTGAGCGTATCTTCCATAGTGAAGTTGGTTTGCGAGTGGCCCATCGAGCGCAGGAAGATTCCCAGAGCCGCCAGCAGGAAGGCTCGCCACACCGCGTGCGCAAATAACTTCCAGAAGGTGCCGCCCTTGGCGATGCGACTGGCAATCGAGTACGGCAACGCCACCCCGACGAGGAATGAAAACGAGGGCTGAATCATGTCGTGGAGCGAGCAACCCGCCCACTCGACGTGGGTCTGGTTATAGGCAAGGATGTGCCAGAACCAATTTCCGGGATATGCCAGCGCCACTTGTGCCAAGCGCAGCACCTCCGCCATCATGAGGAACATGACGAATCCGCGGTAGGCGTCCACCGCAATGTTTCGCGCTACTGGCGTGCGGACGGGAGCTTCTACTCGGGGGAGACTTGCCGTTTCCTGCCGTGGAAGACCTGCAATTTCCTGGACTGTGCTCATGGGCCACCTCCTGTATCGTGAACATTACCACAACCCTGGCGGCGTGGGCAAAGAGTACAGGCGAGATAATCGGGCCATCGCTGATTTGCGGTTTTCGATTTTAGATTGGCGATTTCCGCGGCAAGCGTAACGCCGACCGGTTTTGAAGGTCAGCAGTTGACCCCTTTTGACAGCGCAAAACCGCGAACCCATGGAGCAGTCGCTACGCTTGCTGCGGATATTTTCCGCCTTACTTCGCGCGCTTAGCCGTAAAGTCGCGATCTCCGAAGCGTTCGCTGTGCACTTTGCCCTTCAAGGAATCCCCCTCAACCGTGGCGGTGTATTCCATGACCAGGGTGTCGCCATTTTGGTTCTGGCGCTTGACGGTAAAACTCACCCTGTTCCCTGTAACCGTACCCTCCAGCGGCGCGTCACCGCGTCGCCCGGTAATCGTCCCCTTAATCGTGCCGCCATCCTGCGTTATCGTCAGGGTCTGGGTCATGGTTCCATTGGGGCCCTCGGACGACATGTCCCACTTCCCGTCAACCTTTGCGGCCTCTACGGCCTCGTCGGCAGCCAACGCATTGCCCGCCCACATCAGTAACGTGACCAATGCGAATGCTAATGCCAAAGAATACGTTATTCTTTTCATCGTGTGATCTCCTCTTTTGTTAGGTTTGCTGATTTTTACCCGCCGAACCCCTGGCAGCGAATCTCACGTCTCCGGGAAGGCGCCCCGCGCTCGCCCCTCCACCAAACCGGCCCGCGCCCAACCTCGAAGCCTGTCACGCTGCTGAGTTCAATAACCACGGGTAGGTTCGTGACTGGCTTCTCGTGGGTCTAGCCCAGGTCAGGATTGCAGATTCACTCGGGTTCAGCATAAGCATTGACGTTCGCGATATAAGTGCAGTTACAATTAGGATACCGTCAGCAGTCCCGGCGCGGCAGGAACTCGCTCTGCGGGAAGAGCCGCAGGGCCGGAGAGCGGGCCCTGCGCTACATCCTTTTACCCTTTGCCTTTGGGTTTTCAATTGTGGCGCTATGGTTCGTCACCTATTGACAACAAAGAGCCGAAGACCTAAAGAACAGGTCCGCGGTAGCTTCGCCTCTACCCCCGTCAGCGCACCAACGCGAGCCATGCCAATCCGAACAGAAGAGTCAGCAAGGTAATGGGAAAGCCGACGCGGATGTAATCCCAGAAACCGATGTGGACGTCCGGCTTGGCCGCCTCAACCACGATGATGTTGGCCACTGAGCCCGTGATGGTCAGATTGCCCGCCAGGGTGCTGGCCATGGCGAGCGCCAGCCAGGCCGTGTGCGGGTCGGTGAAGCCCGGCACCAGCGACTTCAGCAACATCACGGCCGGGACGTTGCTCACCAGGTTGCTGAATACGGTCACCACAATGGTGAAGACGTCCAAGCGCTGAAGATTCCAGTGGCGGGCAACGATGAGCAGGCGTGCCACGATGCCGGCGTTCTCCGCCCCGCCCACGATCAGGAAGAGGCCGACGAAAAAGACCAACAACCCCCAATCGACTTCGTCATAAAGTTTGCGCGGCTCGGTGGTGCGGGTAATCAGCAGGGCCGCGGCGCCCAGCGCCGCCATCATGGCCGGTGGGACGCCCACCAGGAATCCTATAATCACCACCGTGACCACGATCATGGGCTTGGTTAAGCGCGTCAGGTCCAATGGCGGCAAGGGAATGGCTTCCGCCCGCACCGCGTCCGCGCGCCCTCTCAGGAACATCCAGTGCAATACCGCCCAATTGAGGAAAAGTCCCACCAGCGCGACGGGGCCGAGGTGGAAGAAAAAGTCCTGATACCTGATTCCGGAGTATGAGCCGATCAGCATGTTTTGCGGATTTCCCGTGATCGTCGCCACGCTGCCGACATTTGATCCGGTAGCCACCGCCAGCAGGTAGGGGAGCGGGGCAAGCTTCATACGCCGGGTGATGGCCATCACAAAGGGCACCATCACCAGACAAACGATATCGTTTACGAAGAACGCGGAAAACACACCGCAAGCAAATACCACGGCGGGCAAGAGGTAAGCGGGATCGAGCCGCCTCAGGACCAACTCCACGTTCCACTCGAAGAATCCCACCAGATGCAGGTTGCCGACGATCAGCATCATCGAGAAGAGCAGGACGAGCGTGGGGAAGTCAATGAAATGCAAGGCCTCGCCGGCGGGCACGATTCTGAATGCCACCATGGCGACGGCGCCAATAATCGCCGCCCCCGGACGGTCAATCTTGAGCCCCGGAAACTTTCCCAGGGCAAATACGAAGTAACTGGCAATGAAAATACTATAAGCAGCAATCAGGGTCGTGTCGGATAGGGAGGCCGCGCGGATTGGGTTCATACCGCGTCAGGATAACAGTGCCCCGCGGGGCTATCAAGAGCACGAATCGGCGAAATGACCGTGCGGGAGGGCACTAGCACGCGCCTACCGGGTTGGTGTATATTTCTCACTGACTTTCAAAGGAGTCGCGGTTGAAAGAGACCCTATCCCGCAACTGGCCGCTTTACGCTTCTGTCCTTGTCCTTTTGCTGTTGGTCTGGCTGGTCCTGAGTGTTTCCATTCGCCAAAATCATGGGAATCTGGTGTATGCGTTTGATGACGCTTACATCACCATGGCGATGGCCCGGAATTTCGCGCAGTACGGCGTGTGGGGGGTTACGCGCTATGGCTTCACGTCTTGTACGTCCCCGCCGTTGTGGACGCTCCTTTTGAGTCTTACCTATTACCTGGGGGGAGCGAATCAACTTGCCCCACTCGTGTGGGATCTGGTCTTTACCGTCCTCATTTTAGCGCTCGCTGACGCCATCCTGTCCTGGTACAAGACACCGGCTGCGGTGAAGTTTGCGGCCCTCCTAAGCATTATCTTCCTCGTGCCTTTGCCCATGTTCATTCTCTCCGGCATGGAACCGCCCCTGCAAACATTTGTTTCCATGCTTGTCGTTTTTATTGCCGCGCGATGGATAAGCGGTGAATCACCCGGTACCGCCCGCGGGGATTCGGTCCGGCTACTGATTCTGGCGCCGTTGCTCACCGGGGTACGATTCGAAGGCATGTTCCTGATCATCGCCATCGCCCTATTCCTATTGATGCTCAAACGATGGTTCTATGCCTTGGTCTTCGGCGCGTTGGGATTTCTCCCCTGGTTCATCTACGGAGTCATTTCCGTCTCGAAGGGTTGGTTTTGGCTTCCCACTTCGGTCCTTCTGAAGGCTTCCCTGCCGGACTCCCATTCCCCCGCGGCGCTCATCCTCTCGCTGCTTGATCCCATCTTTGTTAACCTTCGCGAGGGCTTGCACGTGATGGCACTCATGGTTTCGGTCCCGCTCTTCTATATCATGGCCTGCGGAAAGGGCAGCGGGGGCCGCGAAAGCCGGCAAATCATGGGCGCGATCGTCTTCCTGACGGGGATCGCACACCTGGAATTTGTGGGAGTCAGCCCCATGTACCGCTACGATGCCTATTGGTGCGTGTTGGCGATTCTCTTCCTGGCCCTGCAACTCCCATTGGTTGTGCCCCATTGGCCATCGCCGCGATCCTTGTCCACTTGGACCGCGCCCAGAAATCTTGCCTGCGGCTCCTTGGCCCTTCTGCTTTTCTTCCCGCTGGCAGTGAAGGGAGCAAGGCTCCTTTGGTTTCTTCCCCAATGCACCACGAACATCTTCGAACAGCAATACCAAATGGGATTATTTGTCCGCCGGTACTATCAGAATTCCACCGTGGCGCTGAACGACATCGGCGCGGTCAATTATCTTGCGGACATCCATTGCCTGGATCTATGGGGACTGGCCACCTTTGAGGTCGCCGCAGCAAAACATAAGCATACCTACCAGGTTATGGACATCGAGCGCCTCGCGAAAAAAACCGGGACCCGCATCGCAATCATTTACGACAGTTGGTTCATCGGTGGAGTGCCACCGGAATGGATTCGCGTGGGCAGATGGACGATCCAGAATAATGTCATCAATGGGGGAGATACGGTCTCGTTTTACGCCGTGGAGCCGTCTGAGGCCACCCACCTTAGTGAAAGCCTGGCGGATTTTTCCTCTCAACTGCCTGCCGATGTAATCCAAAGGGGGCGGTAGCCATGGCGTGACAACAAGCCCGCTAAGCATTGGCGTGTTGAATTTCTACATGGTTGCAGTTGCATTGTGCAACAGCCAGGCATCCATTAGAAAACAGAGCTCTTTAGGTAGTCGTCAATGGGTCTTATCAAAGAATGCTATTGAGAAATGCAACGAAGCCACGAGACTCTTCCTATTTGTCCGCTTTCTCGGTATTTCCATAATCTTATCTAACCATCAGAAATTACAGGCGTTATAACACCAACACGAAACCTATATTCGATTGTTAATGGCCACTGGCTTGCCTATAGCAAGGGTGAGTTTCGAGTGCTTCGCTTCGCTGCAAGGTGGCTAGGCGCCGAGGGGTGGAAAATGGTAATCACACTGGTTCTAGCAACGTTCATTCTCTTAGTTGTGCACGACTATTACCTCCAGAGGCGGCACGCGCACCTCATGGAAATGAAGACTGTTGCGCCGGAAGTGCGGGAAGAAGCGCCGGCCTTTCCTATGAACGTGGTGGGAGGGTTCAAGGCGCCCGCTCACCTTGCGTACCACCCTAGTCATACTTGGGCGATGAAAGAATCGCGCCAAGTCGTGCGCGTCGGCCTGGATGATTTTGCCGCCCGGGTGATGGGCCAGATCGATCAAATCGACCTGCCGGCGCGGGGCCGTTGGCTGCGGCAGGGGGAGCGCGGATGGACGGTCGGCCGCGGCACCCATCGCTTCGAAATGCTCTCACCCATCGAGGGCGAGGTCATCGATATCAATCCTGAGGTCCTCCGTAATCCTTCTCTCGCTCATCAGGATCCTTACGGCGCGGGCTGGCTGGTGGCCGTGCAAGCTCCGGCGGTGGACGGCAACATGAAAAACCTGTTGCACGGACGGCTGGCGCAACGCTGGATGGAAGAGTCCGTCGGCGCGCTCCACGCGCACCTTAGCCCGGGCTCGGAGGCTCGTCTGCAAGACGGTGGTCAAGCCATTGGGGATGTGCTCAGCCTGGTACCGGAATTCCAGTGGGAGAAGTTCGTCGAAGAAATGCTGCTCGGCTAAGCCCCGCCGCTCCCAAGGTAGCAAGGATGGGTAATGGTCGAAATATCTGTGGAGGCTCATAATGGTCGCAATCTTTGTGGCATTAATGTTCGTGTGCCTGGTCTTAACTGACTTGGGTGTGGAAAAGTGGAAGGCATGGCATGCGGCGCGGGCCATGCAACTTGCAGCAAACGGCGCGGCGCTCGGAAGTGAGTCGCTGTGGCGATTGCCGGATGATGTTCACCTCTCCGACTCGCACACGTGGTTCAGGCCCGACCCTACCGGGGGGCTGCAAATTGGCGCCGACCCCCTCATCACCCACGCCATCGGCGCCATTCGCCGGATTGTCCTTCCCATACCGGGTAACCAAGTGGCCGCCGGTCAGCCGCTTTTCCGCTTGGAGCAAGAGGGTCGCAGCCTCACGGTTCCATGCACCATCACCGGAAAAGTGATGGCGGTAAACATCCGCCTTCAGGATCAACCCAGCCTGCTGAATTCAGACCCCTATGGCAACGGTTGGGTCTGCCGCATCGTCCCAACCTCCATCGGACCGGTACCGCCGAAGGTGCATTTTGGAGAGGAAGCCATCCTCTGGCTGGAAAGCGAATTCACTCGTCTTGGCGAGTTCCTAACCGCCCAAATCCCCACACAAATGCCCCTCGGCGTAACCAGTCAAGACGGAGGACTTCCCTGCCCCGGCTGCTTGGGCGAACTTGACACGGCTGCTTGGAGCGCGTTTGAGACCGAATTCCTGAATCGGGAGTAGTATCGGCCTGAACGAAAGAAGATTCACCCGGGAAATCGAAAGGGCGGTTTCACAAAATGGAGCTGCCCTTCGTCCGTCAGACCCCACTCCCAAATCGTGCCTCCGCTGCTTTTCCCCATAGGGATTCATTCGAATCTAGTGCCGCTCCAACTCATGGGCTCAAAATACCCCTCGTCAGAGCAGCCCGAAGATCGGCCCATCCTGGCCGATAGGCGTGCCCCAGATAGTTGAAAGGGCACAGGCCCTGCTAGCTGCGCGCGCGCAAGGTTTTCCCGCCAGAAGAAAGATGGGATTGCGTAATTTCACCACAGTGACCCTCTGATGCAATCCAGATGCAAGTAACTCGGACTTAAAGGACCTTTGCGAGCCTGAACTGATGAATTTCTCGGCACATCGCGTGCATACATATCTTGCGGGTCGGACTTTTATCACAGGAATTTTGCCCAACCTGCCACTTATTGGAGATGTTGAAAAAATGAGCAAATCCATTCTCGTTGACACAACTCGTTGCATCGGTTGTGGAGCTTGCGCTACCGCCTGTAAGATCGTGAACAATCTTCCTCTCGACGAGCCCAGCGCTGCCAAGGATCTGCCGACAAAGCCATTGAGCGAAGATGACCTCGTTACCTTCGCACAAAGCCACGGCGAATTGGGCGGCAAATTGTCCGCAGACACACTGAGTGTGGTTCAGACGCACGGCAGCATCTTCGTGCGGCGATTCTGCATGCATTGCCAAGTACCCACCTGCGCGTCGGTTTGCCCCGTGGGCGCCCTGCACAAAACCGTGGCGGGGCCGGTAGTTTACGATGCCGACAAATGCATGGGCTGCCGGTATTGCATGATGGCCTGTCCGTTCGGCGTACCGCGCTATGAATGGAACGCGGTCCTGCCCAAAGTGAAGAAGTGCACCATGTGCGCGCCCCGGCAGGCCAAAGGCCAGCAACCCGCCTGCACGGAGGTCTGCCCGGTGCAGGCCGGCATTTTCGGCGAGCGCAACGACCTGCTAAAAGAGGCCGAAAAGCGGTTGCGCGAGGAGCCCTCGAAATACTTTCAGCACATTTACGGCAAGGAAGAGGTGGGGGGAACGTCCGTGCTCTATCTCTCGGCAGTGCCCTTTGAGCAACTGGGCTTGCCTACCGACCTGCCCACCACCCCCATGCCATTGCTGACCTATCGGGTGCTTTCCAAGATCCCCACCCTTGTCCCCCTGGCAGGATTGCTCCTGGGCGGGATCTGGTGGATTACTAATCGGCGCGAAGAAGTGGCGGAGGCGGAAAGTAAAGAATCGGGTCATTGATGCATCGGGTCTTTTGGCCGTTGATTCATCGGATCATTGGGAAGCAAACAAGAGCTCTTGGAAAGACGCTTTGCATGGCGAGGCAGCCTGAGCGGGTGAAAGCGCGGGCACAGTATCATTCCCGAGGTCCGGCTTCGAAATTTGCTCACCGAAGCCAATGAACTGCAGGCAATCTTTGCCGAATCCCTCTGGACACCAAGGGAAAGAAGTACAGGGCAGTCCTCAATGCCTTAATGACCCGATAGATGGAGTAAATCAATGAATTTCTCTAAACTTCCCAAGCTCACTTTCTGGCGCGTGGTGCTGGTGCTGGTGCTGGCGGCGGGTTTTTATTCCACGCTGCTGCGGTTCACGAAAGGATTAGGGGCG
The DNA here is from genome assembly GCA_049519635.1 of Terriglobia bacterium. Taxonomy (GTDB): domain Bacteria; phylum Acidobacteriota; class Terriglobia; order UBA7540; family UBA7540; genus Bog-366. The sequence continues at coordinate 13,762 of JBEKQO010000002.1, forward strand.
GCCACCAACCTCTCGGACCAATTCCCCTGGGGGATTTGGATTGGGTTTGACGTGCTCTGCGGCGTGGGCTTGGCGGCCGGCGGTTTCACCTTGGCGGCGATTGTCTACGTCTTCCACATTGAGCGGTTCCATCCCGTGCTTCGACCCTCGATCCTCACCGCCTTCCTGGGCTACGCGCTGGTGGCCGTGGCGCTGCTCTTCGACCTCGGCAAACCTTACAACATTTGGCACCCGCTGGTGATGTGGAACCCGCACTCCGTAATGTTTGAGGTTGCCTGGTGCGTGACGCTTTACCTCACGGTGCTGGCGCTGGAGTTCTCCCCTGCGGTCCTGGAACGCTTCCACCTGGACAAACCCTTGCGCATCGTTAAAGCCCTGACGATCCCGTTGGTGATTGCGGGCGTATTGCTCTCCACTCTGCACCAATCGTCGCTGGGCAGTCTATACCTGATTGTTCCGGAAAAGCTGCATCCCTATTGGTATTCGCCGCTGCTGCCCGTGTTCTTCTTCATTTCCGCCGTGGGCGTGGGATTGGCGATGGTGATTTTTGAATCCAATCTGAGTTCGCGCGCCTTTGGCCGGGAGATTGAGATGCCCTTGCTGGAAGTGTTGGGCCGGGCGTTGGCCGTGGTGCTGGCAATCTACGGCCTGCTGAAGCTTGAGGATCTCTGGAGCCGTGGCGCGCTTGTTCATCTGCGCGAGCCTTCCACGGAGACAGTCCTGTTCCTTTTGGAGATTACGCTGGGCCTGCTCCTTCCTTTGCCGATGCTGTTTTTCCGCAAGATCCGGGAGGATCGCGAAGGCCTTTTCGCTGTCGCCGTGCTGGTGATCACGGGCTTCCTCCTGAACCGCTTGAACGTCTCGATTACCGGCATGGAGGCCTCGTCCGGGGTGCATTACTTTCCCCGCTGGACGGAGGTGGCCGTCACGCTATCGATCGTGGGCGTGGGATTCCTTCTCTTCAGTTTGGCGGTACGCTACCTAAACGTGATGGAGCCCGCCGGAGCCACGCACGCGGCGGGAGAAAACGAAACTCGTGTAGCGGCGTAGGGGCCCTCGCCAAGCGCCCTACTTCTCACGACGCGGGGCCGCTTCGGAAGGCGGCGGGAAGGGTGGGGGTATTGCTCCATGGGAATCGCGCCTCCCGCCCTCTGTTCGCCTCGCGCCCCGCGCAGCACCCATTTGCGTGGGACGCCAAGCGCGGGAATAATTAGGAAGGCTTGGTAACCGCGAGGATAAAGCGCCACCCTTCCCAACCCTTGGTGAGAAGCCCGCGCTATGGTTAAGGACCCTGAATGCCAAGGTTAACTCACAGTTTGGCGATTAAGCTGACGGCCTGCGTGGTGGGGGGCATGGCGCTCCTCTTCTCGATCTATGGGTATTGGAACCTGCGGCTGTGGCGGCAATCGCAGCAGGAAATCATCTTCCAGAGCGCCGACCGCATCAGTGACACAATTCGCCGCAGCATCCGCTACTCGATGCTGCGCAACCAGCGCGAGGAAGTATTTCACATCATCAACACCATCGGGCATGAGAGCGGCATCAGCCGCATCCGCATTTTCAATAAGGAAGGGCAAATCAGCTTTTCCACCGACGATAAAGAGGTGGGACAGTTTGTGGATAAGAAAGCGGAGGCGTGTTACGCCTGTCACGCGCAGGCCCAACCCTTGGCGCGGCTCGACCGGCCGGACCGGATGCGCATTTACACCGTGCGCGACGGCACGAGGGTCCTGGGCTTGATCCGGCCCATCGAAAACGAGGCGGATTGTTCCAACGCTGCCTGCCATGCCCACACCGGCGGCAACCAGGTTCTGGGCGTGCTTGACACCAATGTCTCCCTCGCCGCCATGGACCTTGCCGTGGCACAGCACGAGCGCCGAGCGATAATCTTCACCGCTGCCGCGCTTCTGGTCGTAAGCCTGTTCACTGCCTGGCTGATCTGGCTGACTGTGTACAAGCCCGTACACCAGCTCACCGAGGGCACGCGCGCCGTGGCCCAGGGCGACCTGGATTATCTGCTGCCTGAGACTAGCCAGGACGAGATCGGCAGCCTGGCCGTTTCCTTCAATCAAATGACCCAAGAACTCAAGAAGGCGCAAGCGGAAAACCGCCAATGGACCGAGACCCTGGAAGACCGCGTGCGGCAGAAGACCGGGGAACTCGAATCCGCCTATCGCAGCCTGACGCAATCGGAAAAGATGGCCTCCCTAGGTAAGTTGGCGGCGGTGGTGGCGCACGAAATCAACAATCCCCTGGCAGGCATCCTGACTTACAGCAAGCTGGTTTCGCGCATGGCTGACAAGGGCTTCGACGAGAACCGGCGCCTGGCCGAGGCCAAAAGCTATTTGCAGATCATCGAGGGAGAAAGCCGGCGCTGCGGGGGTATTGTCAAGAACCTGCTCACGTTCGCGCGGCAGAATCCTATCAACCCGCAGAAGAACGATCTGAATGCCATCATTGAACGCTGCCTGCTTTTGGTAGGGCATCAGATGACTTTGCAGAACATCGAACTGGAAAAAAACCTGGCGGCCGACCTGCCCGCGCTTTATTGCGACGCCGGCCAAGTGCAACAAGCGTTGCTGGCGATCCTCATGAACGCGGTCGAAGCCCTGCCGCAAGGCGGCCGGTTGGGCGTGAAGAGCGCCTTCGACCCGGCGCGGCGCTTGGGCCGCGTGGTGGTGAGCGATGAAGGACCGGGCATCCCGCCGGAGGTCCTTTCGCACATCTTCGAACCCTTTTTCACGACCAAAGAAGAGGGCAAGGGAACGGGTCTGGGCCTGGCTATTGCCCTCGGCATCGTACAGCAACACGGGGGAAACATCGAGGTGGTTTCCACCCCGCAGAAAGGGACGGTGTTCACCGTCCTGCTGCCGGAGGAGCCGCCGGTAAGAATTGACGATTGAGGATTGTCGATTGTCGATTGAAAGGACGGTCGAATAACGATGGATTGATAACATTTGACAGCGAAGTGAGATTTCTTCTCCGTCAATCGGCCATCGACAATCGACAATTTCATGACGCCAAAGGAAATGCAGGCTCGGACCAAGGAGTTCGCTGTGCGGGTGATTAAATTGGTAGATGCGCTGCCTCGAGGTCTGGCCCCACAGGTCATCGGCCGGCAGCTCATACGTTCGGCCACTTCGGTGGGCGCCAACTACCGGGCCGCTTGCCGGGCCCAATCGCGCGCCGAGTTTGCGGCCAAGCTTTCGATTGTTGTGGAAGAATCGGACGAATCGCTCTACTGGCTGGAGTTAGTGCGTGAGACGGAACTTATAAAACCTGCGCTTTTGTCGGCCCTCATCAAAGAGGCCAACGAACTTGTGGCCATCGTACTGACGTCGAGAAAAACTGCGAAAACGCATGTGCGTCCAGTCAATCGAAAATCGACAATCGGCAATTCCAAGTTGTTAGGAGCACATCATGAACTCTAAGGCCAGCATCCTGATCGTGGACGATGAAAACGTTGTCCGGGACTCGCTGGGGAAATGGTTCGAGGAAGAAGGGTACAGTGTGGACACGGCCAATAGCGCGCGCGAGGCACTGCTGAAGCTGCCACGCCAGCGTTGGGACCTGGCGCTGCTGGACATCAAGATGCCCGGCATGGACGGCCTCGAGCTGCACCGCAAGATCCGCGAGGTCGATCCCGACATCATCGTCATCATCATGACCGGCTACGCTGCCGTGGATACCGCGGTACAAGCGCTCAAGGATGGGGCCTACGACTACATCATGAAGCCCTTCGACCCCGATGACCTGGCCCACGTTGTCGCCAAAGCCCTCGAACATCGCCGCACGCGGGAGGAAAATCTGCGCTTACGCGAGAGCCTGGAGGAAGCTCAGGCAGTCGAGTTGGTGGGCCAGGGGCAGCCCATGCAGCGGGTGCTCGAAAGCATTCGCACCGTGGCGCCCAACGACACCACGGTGCTCATCCACGGTGAAAGCGGAACCGGCAAGGAGCTCGTGGCGCGCGCCATCCACAATTTGAGCCCCCGCCGCTTTATGCCTCTGGTCACCATCCACTGCGGAGCGCTGACAGAAACGCTGCTGGAAAGCGAGCTCTTCGGGCATGAGAAGGGCGCCTTCACCGGCGCGCAGTACCGCAAAAAGGGCAAGTTCGAAGTCGCCGAGGGGGGCACGGTCTTTCTCGATGAGATTGCCGACATCAGCCTGAAAACCCAAACCGACTTGCTGCGCGTCCTCCAGGAGAAGGAGATCACGCGGGTAGGCGGCAACCAGACGATCAAGGTGGATTTTCGTGCCATCGCCGCCACCAACAAGGAATTGACGACGCTGGTCAAAGCGGGGACCTTCCGCCCCGATCTTTACTACCGCCTGGATGTTTTCGGCATCACGCTGCCGCCGCTGCGCGAGCGCAAAGAGGACATCCCGCTGCTCGTCGATCATTTCCTGCGCAAATATTCGCGTGCCATGAACAAGCATTTCACCAGCATCAGCCGCGCGTCGCTCGACGTCCTGATGAACTACCAATGGCCGGGCAATGTTCGGGAATTGGAGAACGCCATTGAACGCGCCATGGTGATCGGGCATCAGCCGGAAATTCAGGCCTCGGATTTCCCCCTCCAGGTCTCGAAGCCGCCCGCACCGGAGGGCAGCATGGCCCTGGAAGACGTGGAGCGCGGGCACATCCAGCGCGTGCTCGAAGGTTGTGACTGGAACCAGACGCGCGCCGCCAAGGCGCTCGGCATTGATCGCGTCACGCTCTACAATAAGATTAAGAAATACGGATTCCGGAAGGCGGACGCAGCCGCGCAATGAGAATCCTCTCCCTAATGCCGGTTGGACGAGTTGACCGCGCCCTGCTGGAGCCTCTCGCCGAGGACCTGACGCGGTGCCTGCGCGTGGCTTGTTCCATTCAACCCGACGGCCTGGAGGCGGAATTCGCCTTCAATCCCCTGCGCCGGCAGTATCACTCCACCGAGATCCTCAAGAAGATTCTCCAGAGGCCCGCGAGCGAAGCCTGGAAGGTATTGGGGGTGACGGAAATGGACCTCTACATCCCCGTGCTCACCTTTGTATTCGGGGAAGCACAACTAGCGGATGGCGGAGCGGTGGTCTCTGCCCATCGCCTGCACCAGGAGTTCTACGGCATGCCCACTGACCCCGGACTCCTCCACGAACGCCTGCTGAAAGAGTCCCTCCACGAACTGGGCCACACCTACGGCCTGCGCCATTGCCCGGATTATTCCTGCGTGATGAGCTCCTCCAACGCCGTCGAACGTATCGACCTGAAGCGCGCCGAGTTCTGCCCCCAATGCGCCCAACTCGTAGGGTGCCCGACGTAGAAGCAAGCGTAGCGCGGGAACCCCGCTGGTCTCCGCGGAAATCACGCCCTCATTCGGTGCGTCTCTTTTTTCTTCAAGTTCGATTCCAAAAAATCCCCGTCCAGCGCAAATCCGGGCGCGGACGACGGGCGAGTTCTTGCCGATGCCCCCCGCGAACACCAGCGTGTCCAGTCCGCCTAATGCCGCCGCAAATGCGCCGATCCCTTTCTTAACCTGGTAACAAAACAGCGCCACTGCTTCCGTTCCCGCCGGGCGGGCCAGTTCGCCCATCAGAAACGTCTATGACAGTCCGTCAAATCCGTATCGCCGAACCCCTGCGTTTCGTAGCGGCGCGGGAGCGGCAACATTTGGGCCACGCGCGGCAGGTTATGGTGAAAGGCCGTGTCGAAGCACGCCACTTGGGGCAAGTCGGTCAGATTCCTGCTTCCGCGCTAGAAGTATCACGCTGGAACGGGCTTTTACGTGATAGGCCGTTGAATTGTCCAAGGGCATTTCTTCTCCTGCGGCAGACAAGTCTTGCGGCGCCAAGCGAGAGGTATCTACCGCGAGATGCCAGCGGTACCCTGGCGGCAGCGGCGGCAAACCAAAGTCGGTTTCCTCAGGACCGGCGTTGAACATCAGGTAAAGGCTGTCTTGTCCGTTTTCAAGGATTAGGCAGCCGAGTTCTTTACCCTTTGGGTCGGCCCAGTTGGGCGATCCCTGCTGCGGGTTGAACCAGAGGATTTCGGCTCCGGTATAGAATTGCTCCTTGCTCAGAATCGGATGCGCACGGCGAAAGGCGATCATGCCGCGGGCAAACCGGTAAATCTCCCGATGCTGTTTAAGCTTGGTCCAATCAACCCAACTGGTTTCATTGTCCTGACAGTAGGCGTTGTTGTTGCCGCCTTGCGTGCGCCGGAATTCGTCCCCGCCCAATAGCATTGGTACCCCGCGCGAGATCAGCAGGGTCAGCAGGAAATTCTTGATTTGGGTTTTACGCAAGGCCTCGACCTTAGCATCCGTTGTCTCGCCTTCGGCGCCGCAATTATCGCTGAAATTGTCGTTTGTCCCGTCGTGGTTGTTTTCTCCGTTGGCTTCATTGTGCTTGTCGCGATAGCTCGCCAGGTCGTTCAGCGTGAACCCGTCGTGGCAGGTTACGAAGTTGATGCTGCTCTCGGGACCTTTGCCGGATTGGGTATAGATGTCGGCGCTGCCGCAAATGCGGCTGGCAAACACACCGAGCATCCCATCGTCGCCACGCCAGAAACGGCGGACGTCATCCCGATACCGGCCGTTCCACTCCGCCCAGCGGCGTTCGGAGAAGCTCCCGACCTCATACGCTCCGGCGGCATCCCAGGCCTCGGCGATGATCTTTACATCCCTCAAGATCGGGTCCTCCGCGATTTGCTCCAGAAGCGGGGGATTGGGCAGCAAGTTGCCGGTACGGCCGCGGCCGAGCACCGCGGCCAGGTCAAAACGAAATCCATCGACATGCATCTCCACCACCCAGTAGCGCAACGCGGTCAAGATGTGTTCCCGCACCACGGGATGGTTGGCGTTGATGGTGTTGCCGGTGCCCGTATAATCCCGGTAAAAACGTTTATCGTCCGCCAGCATGTAGATGATCGAGTTATCAATCCCGCGGAAACAGAGTGTAGGCCCCTGTTCGTTTCCCTCGGCCGTGTGATTGAAGACCACGTCCAGGATTACCTCGATGCCCGCCGCATGAAAAGCCTGGACCATTTCCTTGAATTCCAGTTTCTGCTGACCGACGCCTCCCGCACTGCTGTAGGAAGCCTTAGGGGCAAAAAAGGCCACGGGATCGTAGCCCCAGTAATTCCCAAGTGGCCGGCCGGTTTGCGGATTGGTGCCTGCCGCCTGGTGTTCATTGAATTCCAGCACGGGCATCAGTTCCACGGCCGTCACCCCCAGGTCCTGGAAATAGGAGATCTTTTCCATGAGGCCGCGGTAGGTGCCGGGATGCGCCACACCGGAGCTGGGATGGATGGTGAAGCCCCGCACATGGGTTTCATAAATCACCGTCTCCGACCAGGGATGCCTGGGTGGACGGTCCTCATGCCAGTTAAAATGCCCTCGCGCGAATACGCATTTCGGCATCGTCCCGGCGTCGTCGACCTTCGAAGCCGCCGAGTCGTCGTCGGGCCCAGACGGATCGTACCCCCGAGCCGGGCCGAACTCCCAGGTGGGCAACCTCGCGATCGCCGTGGCGAAGGGATCGAGAAGAAGCTTTTGGAAATTGAAACGATGGCCCTCCTGGGGTTGGTACGGGCCGTCCACGCGGTAGCCATACAACTGGCCCGGCCGAATCCCCTCAATCCAAACGTGCCACACGTCACCCGTGCGGTTGCGCGCGGGATCCAGATCAACGACCCTGGCGGCCTTAGCATCTTGGGGATGATCAAACAACTCCAGACGAACCCGCGTGGCGTGACGGCTGAAGAAGGCGAAGTTGACCCCTCCCCCATCTTCATGGGTTCCCATGGGCAAAGGAACGCCCGTCCGAACCTCCGTACGTTCGGAAACCTCGGCCGCGTAATCATGCAGAGGCCGTTCGGATGTAGTCAAATTCGTGCCCGCCCCCGCCTTTTCTGCCACCGGGCCTGACACCGGCAGCTTCCGGCTTGTGGGCTTGCGCTTTTTCTTAATTTTTTTGGGATCTTTCATCAGGTGGTCTTCGGTCCTCCTTCTTCAGTTCGAGATTGATTTATCGCTGCCGGAGACGGGATCGACTTCCAGGGGCGCCACAACGCCTGCGCAATCCGGCGCACCCGCCCGGTTTGCAAGGAATCATCTTGGATGGGGGTCACGTTCTCGTCAACCACACCGACAGGAAGCGATTCCCGGCCGCTGAGGTTTTCCAGTTCCAGCGAGCCGTGGCGGTTCATAATCTTCGTAGCAATATCCACGTTTTCGTTCGAACCTGTGGCGAAGACTCGGACACTTCCACGCCGCACTCCGTGGACGTAGGCTTCCGCCTCCGGTCCGGCTGCCCGGATCGTCCCGAGTTCCCGGTTCAGACTCACCTCGAAGTCAATGTTGGGGATGCCCATAGCCCCACTGTCCGGCATGTCCAGCGGCTCACCTAGAATGCGGATGTCCTTCGAGGGCTGTCCTCGACCTGCCTTTTTGTCAGCGCCACACCGGAGCGGGGATGGAGGGTGAAGCCCCGCCCTTCCAGAGTTGGGGTAAGAAATCCGGGCTAAACCCACCCCCTGAATCCGCTCCGAACGGCCCATCTGACTACGTTCCAGCGTTTTTGGTCGCGGGTACAACGTCTATCTCCTTTCCTTTCAATAACTCATCCGGTTTTAGGTGCAAGTGGTTTGTTTATCAGCAACATAGCCGAGCCCGGATTAGGTGGAGTCACAATTATTTCCCCAACTGGCCTATTTTCATCGGTATATATAAGATAATCGCGTAACTCCTTTATTTTCATCGAGTCATCCAGAGGGATCGAACCGGCCCCTTTGTTTTCAATGACCTTCCGGCTTTGAATGTAGAAATTTTTTTATTTTTGTGATTTCCAGGGTTCGCGCGTCAAGGTGGAAGACTTTCGTGGCGGGTAACTCGGCGCCAAACCTTCATCGCCCCCGTAGCTTATACTACTTGCCTCGTTTTGTCAAGTGGAAAAAAGTCCCGCGCTGACTTCGTGCAACTCATCAAACTGTACGCCGCGCCCGCCGAAGGCGAACACCGGTACTCACCTTCCGAGGTAGTTTCAACGGAGGTGGTGCCAGTCATCGGACGCCCCGCCCCCGAGAAGATTTGCACCAGCCACGTTGAAAGATAAAACCTCACCATGCGAATGCAGATTCGCAGATTCACCCGCCTGACTAACGCTTTCAGTAAGAAGTGGGAAAACCACTACGCGGCGCTCGCTCTCTGTTTCGCCTATTACAATTTCGTGAGAATCCACAGTTCAATCCGCGTCACTCCCGCTATGGAAGCCGGACTTACTGATCACGTGTGGACTTTGGGAGAATTGCTCGGCAAGATTGGGCAGTAAATAAAGGGTCGATTCGCAGTTAGACCTTTATCTTAATCTCAAATTTCGTAGGTTTCATCGAGTAGGTTTCATCGAGTTTGCATTCGGAGGCGCTCTATGTTAGCGTGTGGGTGCTACCTAAGGGAAACCCGTTCATCAAAACTCGGATTTCCCTTTTTGATTATTCGATCGTTTCCGGCATTAACCCGTAAGCATTCTTGGCGGAGGGTTTCGGGTTAGGCCAAATCGCACGCTGACGCACTCCCCTAAAAGGAGTGTCGCGAGGTTGTGTGCCAAAGTCAACTGATTTCAGATGCCAATCCTGTTGAGCGACGAAGAAATCGAGGAACTAGTCCTCGAACCAAAGTTGATGCCAGATGGACTTTGTACTCCCAAGATGGCCGTCAGAAACAGTCATCGTCACAAGTCCTACGAAATCCCATGCGACTCGGGTCACTTATTCGTGGTGAAGATCAGGGAATCCTGCGTCAATCCGATGAACTTCTCTGTCATTCTCGGGAATATGCTTCCAGGCGTGTATACGGTCTTCCGCCTCAAACGCTACAATGGCAAATCTCACTTCCATTCAAATCCTTTGGAGAACGAGAAGTTTTACGACTTTCACGTTCACCAGGCGACCGCCAGATATCAAAGGCCAGGGTTCAACGAAGATCACTATGCAGTCCCGACACAGCGTTTTTGCAATCTCCAAACTGCGCTCGGGTGTTTAGTAGACGAATGCGGATTTCCACCGCCGTTTAAGGGAACTCCGCTTTTCCCGCTCGATGATGACCGAAACTTATGAATGTTGATTCAATCAAAGATCAATTTAAGAACCGTGTGTGCGAACAGATCGAGATTAGGCCGGAAGGCCTCAACCGATTTTTGGTCGTGACACCATTTCGATTTGGGGACGGCGACCATTTCGGAATCGTTTTGAGAAAAGAAGGGGATCAATGGGTGCTCAGTGATGAGGCTAGCACGCTAATGCACCTATCATATGAACTGGACGAACAGGATTTTTCTGGAAATCGCGCGAGCATCATAGAAGGATCGCTTGCCGGTTTTTCAGTCGAGAACCGCGAGGGAGAATTTGTGATTCCGGTTAGCGAAGGCCGCTTCGGAGACGCGCTCTTTAATTTTGTTCAGGCGCTTACGAAAGTCTCGGACGTTTCTTTTCTGTCGCGCGAGCGCGTCCGGTCTACGTTCTTAGAGGATTTCAGAGCCTTCCTCCGGTCCCAAGTCTCCGAGGATAGATTGATGTTTGACTGGCGTCACGAGCGCGACCCGGAAGGAAGATACCAAGTCGATGCCAGAATAAATCATATGAAGCGCCCGCTTCTCGTTTATGCTCTGCCGGGCGAAGACAAGGTTAACGTAGCAACAATATCGCTTCACGTGTTTGAGAAGTGGGGACTCAAATTTCAATCCATTGGAGTGTTTGAGGACCAAACATCTATATCTGGCAACGTCCTTGCCAGATTCACCGATATCTGCGAAAAGACCTATTCCAACCTTGAGGGAAACAAGGAACGTATAGCTGATTACCTCAAGGATAAACTTGGCTCACACTAGACCTCCTTCAGATTAAGTTTTAATCATCAACGCAACTTTCCCCCACTACCGGACCCGGGGTAGTGTCCTAATTTGCGACGTAGCGCCGGGCTTTAGCCCGGCATGTGCCGCCCTAAAGGGCGGCGCTACATTCAAAATAGGACACTACCGGACCCGGAGCTACGTGGACGCGCAGAGGCGCTCTGTGGTAGACTACGGACTGCCGGAGAGAGCGTAATGGAAAATCTAGACTACTACGAATTCCTCCAAATCAGCCCCAAAGCCGAGCCCGAAACAATCCATCGCGTGTATCGATTTCTGGCGGGCCGCCTTCACCCGGACAACCCGGGCACCGGCGATGCGGAAAAGTTCCTCCTGTTGAAGCAAGCCTTTGACGTGTTGTCCGATCCCGAACGCCGCGCCGAATACGATGCGACCTACAAAAAGGAAGCGCCCCAGCCTATTCCCCTATCCACTTCCATTGATTTTATGGATAACATCGATGGCGAGTTGAACCGGCGGTTGGCGGTGCTGGCGCTGCTCTATATTCAGCGCCGCACAAACCCCTTCAAGCCGGAAGTTTCCCTGGGCGAGGTTGAAGCTCGCATGGGGTTTCCCCGCGATTATTTGTACTTCACCACGTGGTATCTCTCGAACAAAAAATACATCACTCAGGCGGACAACTCCGATTTCACACTCACGGCGCTGGGCGTGGACTTCGTGGAATCGAATCGCGCGAATGTCCCGGTCCTGAATAGATTGCTGACCAGCGGCGCGGGGCCCTCCAACAGAGATGAAGTGGCGGCGAACAAGGCCTTGATCCCTCCCCGCACGCCTCTCATTGTGCCTGCAGGTAACGGCGCATCCGAGCGGACCGGCGCAAACGGGGATAATGAGGATTGATGGATCACCTAGTCCGGATTTCTCATCACGACTCCGGAAGGGCGGGGCTTTAGCCCCGCCGTTGCAAAGCTATCCTGATTATTTCCAAGTCCCGCACCCCGCGCAGCTTGCAGCCGCAAGCTGCGCGGGGTGCGGGACGAATTGTGTGTGGGAGCCGCGAATTCGGCGGGGCTGAAGCCCCGCCCTTCCGGCAGCGTCCAACCTTGGTGAGAAGTCCGGACTAACCTTTTGCGCTTTCAGTCTCATCCGATTTTTGGACAGCACGGGAACGTCTTCCGTGGCCGGAAGCCTTCACTGCTTCCTCAAATCCTCGGGCTCATCCGTCAGTCGGCCCAGCATTTCGTAGATCCGGACCAGGGCCTGATTCAGCATGCGCTCGCCGGCTCCCACGGCGACGTAGGTGTCGGAGTCGGCGGCGCCATAACCGCCCTCCGAGGCCGCTCGGATGGTGGGGAAATAATCATAATAGCCGTTCGCGTAGCCGACAAAGAAAGCGCTGGGTACCGGGCAGCGCCCCCGCCAGTCGATTTGAAAATCCACGAAGGGCTCCCCGGGCATGCCTATCATAGCGATCTTCTTGTTCAGCAGAACCGTCGTCACATCCAGCGCCAGCTCGCGCCGAGGCGATTCGCTGTTCAGCAGGTCGGCGTGGTCCTCATAGATTTTTGGGCCGTACTTCGCAAGCATTCCTTGCCGAAATTTTTGGGCGTCCCAGCGCACGGGGAACGTCAGGTAGTCTTCCGTAAACTGCAGGCTGGGCTCCTGCACGGGTTCGGTGTGGATAGTTTTCGCCACCCGGGCGGCTTCGGCGCCAAGCTGCTCGCCGGTCCAGTCGCGCTTCTTGACAGCGTCATCAACCAGGGGCGTGGTGGCGTAGTAAGGATTGATGTCGCCGTCCCCGCCCTGCAAGAAGAAACACAGCGGCTGTCCACCCACGGGGTCGCCCACAGATTGCTCGGTGGTCCGGGCCATGACGCCGACAAAATCCGCCGAGTACTCAAGATTATCAGGCCCAAACACTACGGGGTGGCAGGCGTAGTTCACCAGGATGGCCAGGGGCTTGCCGCCCACCGTGTCGACGCGCAGGACCGACACGGTGGGATCGAGCGGTGAGGTCGGTACCTTGTCGGGATTCTGCCAGAACATGGCGACCGTGCCGTCAGCGTTGACGCGACGCCGGTTGTAGCCGATGTCAACTGCGCCGAAGCCCGTCCCCACCTGCGCTTCCACCTCGCGCTGGCAAGCTTCCCCCACGCCCTTGGCGATCTTGTCGAGGTCGGCAGTCTCCCAGGCCGGGGTCTGGTTGGCGGGGTATTCGTCCAGGATATTGGGCCCGGAATGAGTGTGCGAGGCGGTGGTGAGAAGATACGAAATCCCGCTTTTTTGGGCCAGTTGATTTCGCAGGCGGGTAAGAGAGGCCGGCCCGAACGTCCGGCCCAGATCGAGCGTGATTAAGGCCAGACGCTTTCCTTGCACCTCAATAACGAGGATGCGTGCGTAAAGAGGGTCAAGCGTGCCGGTGGAGAGCTGGGTTCGATCGAAATAGCCGTACATGGGCAAGCCCGGCGGTGGAGTGATATCTACTTTCGCAACACCGGCCTTGAAGCCCGCTCCCCAGGCGAAGCCTGTGGCCGCCCAGAAAAACAGCGCCAACTCCAACGTGCGTTTTCGACGCATAAGTCACCTCACTTCAGTTGCGCTTTCGCCACCGCGGCCACCTGGCCGAGCGTTCCAAACCACACTCCCGGCTTTGACTGCATGTAGGTCACCAGGCGGTCGAGCGCCGCTATTCGCGAGCGGTGCCCGGTCACGAATGGGTGCATCGTGAGCAGGAACAACGTGCCCTCCTCATACGCCTGGTCAAACTCACCCTTGTAGATCTCGTAAACGTCGCTGTCGCCCACGCGGTTGAATGCATTCGACCGCCCGTCGTAGCTGTAGTAAGCGTAGTCGTCGAGGATCCACTCAACCGGCAACTCAACGAGGCCCGTAGGTGTTCGGGCGGAGACAATTTCATAGGGACGGTCGTCGGCCATAAGGCTCGAATCATACACTAAGCCGAGGTCGCGGATGATGGCCAGTGTGTCGCCTGTGAAGTCCCAGGAGGGCGTGCGAATGCCTGCCGGCGGATAGCCCAGGCGTTGCGTCCACCATTGGAATGCCCGCGTCGTCAGTTCCCGCTCCTCGCCGGGCTTCAAGTTCGCGATGGGCTCGTGGATCCAACCGTGGATGCCGATTTCGTGTTTTAGCGGCGACTGCAGAATGGCATCGATAGCGTCCGGGTGAAGTTGGGCGTCCACGGCGGGGATAAAGAACGTCAGCGGGACTCGGTGCTTCTCCGCCATCTGGAGAATGCGCGGCACGCCCACGCGTGGACCGTACTCTCCCCGTGAGAGCGGCTGCGGAGAGTAATTCCCCGAACGCAAGGGGCCCGATTCGGCGTCAAAGTCGAAGGAGAGCCCCACGGCCACACGCGCCCCCAGGGGCCATTTTTGAGGGGTCAGGTCACGCCCGGCGCGGACCTTCTCAACCAGTGCTTGAATCCGGGGAAAATCCCACTCCCAAACCGGAGTCTGAGTCTGTGCCAGCAAAGGGACAACCCAAAATAGCACGCCAAGCACCGCTGCGATCCTCATACCAACTTCCTCCCTCCAGGCTGCCCGCCCGGTTCTTGGGCTCTGCAATTCCCGGGGGGCTTAGCCCGGATTTCTCACCACCGGTCTGGAAGGGCGGGGCTTCAGCCCCGCCGGAATCGCGGCTCCAACCCTTTGTCCGTCCCGCGCCCCTCGCAGCTTGCAGCCGCAAGCTGCGAGGGGCGCGGGACACGGGAATAATCAGAAAGGCCCGCAAACGGCGGGGCTGAAGCCCCGCCCTTCCGGCTGCGTCCAGCCGTGGTGAGAAGTCCGGGCTAAATGTCGTGTTACCAATCTGGGGTCCGTAGCCGTGGTGAAAAATCGCGGCATCCTGTTTCAAGGGGCCGGCGCGCGTATCATGGCCTCGTCCGTTATTCGGGAGGCTCAGCAGTTTGCGACTTCGAGATGCCGCCGGTGATTCCTTGGCGAATAGCCAGATTGACTTGATGCTGTTGATCATGGGCTTTCCGGTAGAGTGCGAGCTCCCTTTTGGCCTCTTCCTCACGCCCTAATCGGAGGTAGGCAAAGGACAATTGATAATGCGCCACGGGATCTGCTGGAGCGAGGCGCACGGCATTTTCCAGCGGCGCCACGGCTTCCGCTGCCCGGCCGGCAGAAATCAGCGACTTGCCCAGGCCGATGAGCGCATCGGAAAAATTGGGATCGATTTTCACGGCGCGCGCAAAGTGCTCAATCGCCTCGTTCCATTGGCGGGTCGAGCGGGCCATCTCCCCAAGTTCATATTCTGACCCTGTATCGTTCGGATTGATCTGCAATTCCTCCTCGAACTCCTTGTGCGCCGCGTCCGCCGTGACCGGGTCCATCTCGCCGGCTAACAGCAAGCGCCCAATGTGATAATGAGTCCCGGGCAAGCCGGGCGCCGCCTCCACGATCTTACGGTATTCGGCAATGGCCTCAGAATTCCTTCCTTGGATTTCCAGCGCATCCGCATCAACCTGCCGCGCTTGATAGGAACTCGGCGCAACGCGCAGCAGGCGTTGCGAGGTGAGAGTGGAGAGATCCGAAAAGACCCGTGTGCTGAGGTAGAGCACGTCCGGGTCATCGGGGAAATCCCGGTTCAGCCATTGGAGCCAGTTGGTGGTCTGGAAAGGCTCCGCGATCGTCATTGTGCACCGCGCACCATCGAGTCCCATGAAGCGCCTAAGCTGGGGATCGCCAACGGGCCCGTAGTCTTTCTGGAGAAGCGGCAGGGCCTCCTTGCACTCTCCGGTTTCCGCCAGACTGAGCGCCAGAAAGTAGCGGGCAAAAGCCAGCGAGGGTTTTAACTTCAGGGCTTGGCGGCAGGGAGCTATGGCATCTTTTGGTTGTCCGGCCCAGTAGTAGGACGTACCCAAGTTAGCTTGGAACTCGGCCACGTCAGGAGCCAGCCGGGTGGCCTTCACAAGGTTTTGAATGGCAGTGGCGTAATCGCGTCTGCCCAACGCCTGGGTGGCCGCGGTAACGAGGTCCTCTAGTTCGGGAGGTACGGTGGCGGAAGGCGGAGTGGTCCTCTTTCGCGTGGGCGTCTGGGCGTTTGCCACCATTGGAGCCAGAAGTGCGGCCAGGAAGATGGTGGCGAGAATTCTTTCCCGCATTGACTTGCCGTGCGTCTCCCCTGGATGGCTGGATCGGAGGCGGCCTTTTCGAGATAACAACATGTCCCACTCTGGCTTTTTCTTCCCTCGCGGTCGCAAGCCAAAAGGCAGTTTTACCGAGACAATCTTACCAGACGCGCCATGCAAGCAAAGGTAAATAAATTGGTTCGCCAGTCGGAAGGTCTGCTTGGCAGGGGATTGAATTATCCGCAAATTAAAGTCACGGTGGCGGGGCAAAAGAACAATGAGATGGCACAGGGTTTTTCCAGCGTGTGGAAAAACACCAAAAACTGTCTTCCTGAGGAGGCAAAGCCGGTCCTGAGCATAGCGAAGGAAGGCCCCCTGTATTTGATTTAGAATTCAAATACAGGGGTCCTTCGCTCCGCCCAGGATGACAGCCTTGGGGCATTGCTCTGCGACGGGTGAATCCTCACCCTTCCAGCCCGTGGTGAGTAATCCCGGTTATCAACTTTGCATGCCTTGCTCGTTCTGTTCCTCGGTTACTGACAGTGACAGGAGTGCATCTTCCCGGTCACCCTAGAAAATGAACTTCAGCGCCAATTGCATGATCCGAGGATCCCAGGCGCCGCTCACGTCGCCGTTGCCTAGATTGTATTGGTTGCCGCTGCAAGGTTGACCCGGCGGCGTCGCCCCGCTGCACCCGGCGCTGACAGACTTCCACTGGGTATGGTTGAAGGTGTTGAAGGTCTCCCAGCGGAACTGGACGGTCGAGTGTTCACCATTGAACCAAGGCGTACTGAAATCCTTGTGCAGGGCGATGTCCCAGTTGTTGCGGCCGGGACCCGTCAGCGTATTCAAGCCCATCCATCCGAACATGCCCGGCTCCCCGTTGGCGCTCAGTTGGGACACATTCAACTGGCCTATCGATCCCGGATAGAACCACCGGACCATGGGGCCGTAAATGGGGTTATCATCGATCCCTTTCGCGATTTTCACCGGGCCGAGCGAGTTGCACATGGCATTCCCGGCTATGCCTGTCCCCATGCCCGCAATGCTGCAACCAAAGTTGACCGGCGGCCCGCTGAAGAAGCTGGTGACACCGCTAACTTCCCACCCCCCTAATCCATTCCTGACATAGTGTCTCGATGCGTTCTTGAGGAAGGGCAATTTGTAAACATAGTTGATGTTCATGACCTGCGACCGATTCAGACTCGAGGTGGCGTAATAGCGCCGCATGTTGGAATCGTCTACACCCGGGTCAGCACCGTAGTTCGAGCCGTCGTCGATCATGTGCGACCACGTGTACGACGCCTGCAACGTCAGCCCGCGGCCAAATTCATGCCGAAACTCCGATTGCAGGGAGTGGTAATTGGACTGTGCGGACATCTCTCCCAGGCTGATGCTGGAGTACCCCTGATACGGCAAAAAGTAATTCGGCGAGACTGCCAGGTTGATCAGGGCCGCCTGCACATTGCAGACGCCATTCTCATTGCAATAAGGGTTGGTCCCGGCCAGGGCCGGAACCGTCTGAGTCGTACTCCCATCGGGGATTTGATCGAATTGCCGGGTGCGTGAGAGGTGTTCGCTGACATTCCCGACGTAGCTCAGGCTAAAGCGATTGTTCCCAGTGAACTCGTGTTGCACGCCCAGGCTGAATTGGTTGGTCTTCGGGTAAGGTTGGTTGGGATTGATCATCCCGAACTGGATCGGCCCGGAAGCTCCGGGAGCAATTGCCCCGTAACCGATGATATTGTAGCCTGTACCAACGGCATTAACAGGCACATTCCCGGCTACACCCTCCGCGTTGGGTTCGTTGTCGGTTAACTGGTCGAAAAACATCCCGTAGCCGCCGCGGATCACCGTGTTGGGGTTGCTGAACGGCTCATAAGCAAATCCGAAGCGTGGTCCCAAGCGGACGCCGGTAGGGTATTGACAGCCCTGTGGATACCCCCCCACTCCGCACTCAACGATACCATTGCCATACGTCGTGCCATTGTAAATCTGTCCCGTGGCAGGGTTCGGTGCGGCGATGTTGCCGCTCGCAAGCAGGGGTGCTTGCAGAGCCGCATTGAACTGAGTGGGCACAAACGCAACGTCCAAGTGGTTCAACGTGTCATGCGTGCGCGTCAGGTAATAGGCGCGCACACCCAGGTTTAGGGTGAGTCGGTTGGTAACCCTCCAATCATCTTGAAAGTAGGGCTCCAAACCCCACCACTGCCAGTCTCCGTGAGGGTAGCCGCCGATCGGAACTCCGTTCGCTGTGGCGGACACTTCGGCATAGCTGGCGATCCGGCCCAGTTCCATATCCGCGAGCGCGCTCCCAGTACTGATCGCGGAGCCATTGGAAAAGCTAAGCTCGCCTTGAGCCGTCGCATTCGTGCTCAGCACCGTATAAACATCATGATTGTTCTCATAGTAACGAATGTAGTGGAAGCCCAGCTTGAGGAAATGCTTCCCCCGCGTAATCGCCAGGTCGTCCCTGATCTCCATGTTAGCTTCGTTGGCTTTGTAGGGACGAGGGCCCCAATCTTCAGCGAAGCTCAGGGTGGGATCGCTTACGGAGATACCGGGCATAACCGGCTGTGCTTCGTTCGCCGGGAATATGGTTTTCATCGACCAGTCGGCGGGTTTCGAAGCGGCATTCGGACCCGCGTCAGGACCCGCGTAGTCATACCAGTTGTTGTGGAACATATCGTAGTGGAACATCACATCGTTCACGATAGTTGGCGAGAAGGAGTGGGTGAGGTGGAACACCCAGTTGTAACCCGGCCCCCCATAGACGCTGTAAAGGGCATCGTAGGAGGAACTGGTGTAAAAAACGGGCACCAGATTGTCCGTGAAGCCTTCATGGGTGAACCGCGCATAGACGCGCGTATCGGACCCGATGTTCTGGTCTACACGGACCATCTGTTGTTGCCAGTTGATCGGAACGCTGAGGGTTGATGTCCAGCCCACCGGACCGTTGTTAGGCAAGGGTACCCAAGCATTCAGCAAATCCTTCGCCTGCGAGCTCACGGGCACGGTCTTTCCCTCCACTGGAAACGCTATACCGGTCGCGGGGTCGATCGGCATGACGCAACTTGAGATCAGGGGGTTGAAATTGGCGGATGCCGGGTCGCATTGGCTGAAGTCGCCTTGCCGCATACTGGCGGTGGGGGCGCTGGCGCCGAGGCTTTCCCCTTGTCGCACCCTGCGGAATTCCTGGGAGTAGAACCAGAAAGTCTTGGACTTGTCCTTATTATAGTGTCCGGGAATATAAAAAGGGCCGCCCGCAGTAAAGCCGAAATCGTTCCACTTCAAGGGTACTTTCGGAGCATTGAAGGGCGCGTCGCTCGGGTGAAGCTGCTGATTGGTAAAGAATGGGTTGGCGTCCATGATGTCGTTGCGGACATAGTCGTACGCGTCTCCATGAAGAGCTCGCGTACCGGACTTGGTCGATATTTCCACCAGAATGCCGGCGCGGGTGCCTTGATCGGCTCCGTAATTCGAGGTCGAAATCTTGAATTCGCCAATCGCGTCCAGGCTGGGGGTGGTGTGGAAATTGCCATTCGCCTGGTTATTGTAAATGTTTCCGCCGTCCTGCCGCCAGTCGTTATAGTCGTGGCGGTTGCCGTCGAACTCGATGTAGCCCAGCAACTTCTTCCCCACCGCCGTGGGGTTGTAGCTGTTGTTTACGGCCGCCCCTGGAACCAGGGTGCCAAGGCTTACGAACTGCCGGCCATTCAGGTTCAGGGCCTGAATCTGCGTACCGGTAATGACGGACGATTGCACAGCGTCATCCGTCTGCACCTTGACCACGTTGCCCGCTACCGTTATTTCCTGGTTCGTGGTTCCAACCTCCATCTTCAGATCAGCGCGTTGGGTTTGGCCGATCTCCAGGATGACGCCGGTTTGCACGAACTTCTTGAAACCTGGCGCCTCCGCCGTGATCGAATAAGTTCCGATCGGCAGGTATCCCACTTTGTACGCACCGGCGGAATCAGACACGGTGGGGCGCTCGATGCCTTGCTCGGGGGAAGAGACCACGATTTTTACATCCGGCATCGCCGCGCCCGAAGCGTCCACTACCGTCCCTACGATGCTGGCCGTAGACTGCGCTCTTGCCGAAGGTGGGGCCATCAGGGGGAGCGACAAAACTAAAAGAAGAAAGCCGAGCCTTCTCATACGGACCTCCTTTAGAATTTTCCCAAGGGCGACGCTATAGCAACTTGCAGTTTTCAGTGGGTCGAGGTTGGCGCCTCTGGCACTCCAACCATGCGGTTAAATGCAGAGCGGAGAAAATCCGAGCGCTCCACCGTAGGCAATGTCCTTCCGGCCAATAAAAACCCACGCCGCCAGGGTAAAAAGGCGTGAATTTATCCGCCTAGCATTTAGATTGATTATCATTAAAGAACTTGGGTGTCAAGTGATTTCCTTCTCTATTTCTTCTTTCGTATTTTCTTATTTCGGTAAGTTATGTATGTGTATTGATTTTCTAATGAATGGAATGCGGGACCTTGAGAATGAAAATGCCATCCGGCGCGGGACGTTCCGGAAAGCAAGGGTAGCGAGGACCTGTTGTTTAGGTCCGCGGCCTTTCCTTGTCCATCGGGGACGAGCCGCGGACCTAAAAAACAGGTCCGCGCTACACCTGCTGAATTCCAAAGTAGCAGGATCACGTCATAAAGCGACTCGGCCCGCAGTGGTGTTATCGAACGCCACAAGCTACGGACGGACATACAAGAAGAGCTTGTGCAAAACGCCATCGTGGGAGAGGACTTCCACAGTTTTTGTGGGTTCCCAACCCGACACTGCGAAGTCATGGGAAACGACACGCGCACCGGAGCGGAGCTGCTCTTCCAGCATCGGACGCAACATCGTGTTGACAAAGGTTAACAGGTAAAGGGTGACGACCGTTGCCTCCCGGACGCTGACGTTGAACATGTTCTCATGGATGATTCGAGCCCGTTCTGTGAGCCCCAGCTCCTTAATGCGGTCCTCCGACTGGTTAAAGAGGTCCGAATCCAGCTCGACCCCCACCGCACGCGCTCCGAAATCCTTGGCTGCAGTAATCACGATGCGGCCATCTCCCGATCCCAGATCGTAGACAACGTCCTCCGGTTGGACCTTGGCCAATTCCAACATATTCACGACAATCTCCTGCGGGGTTGTGACGTAGGGAGCACTGTGTTCCAAGGAACTGGCTAGCGGCGCTTGCTCAGAAGCCGGCTGTCCTTGGGCAAGCCCGGCTTGGGCCGCTTCTGTTCTTCCCGGGGGTGTCAGCCCTGCCTTTACCGCCCCGACGTCCCATACTCTCACCGTGTGATCCCCGCTGCCTGTCGCCAGGCGCGTGCCGTCAGAACTCCAGTCCACGCTTAAAACGGAAGCTGTGTGGCCGCTCAAAGTTTGCAATACGCTGCCGCTCGCCGCGTCCCACACCTTCACCTCACGATCCACGCTTCCCGTCGCCAGACGCGTGCCGTCCGGGCTCCAGGCCACGCTCAAGACAAAGCCCTTGTGGCCGGTGAGAGTCATTAGTTCCTCGCCGCTGCCGGAGTCCCAAACCTCCACAATGTGCTCCTCATTGGCTATGGCCAGGCGCCGCCCATCCCGACTCCAGGCCACGCTAAAAAGGCGAGCATTGGTGCCGCGGAGAGTCAGCAAGGGTTTGCCGCTGCTCGCGTCCCACACCTTCGTTGTGCCATCCCAACTCGCCGTCGCCAGCCGCTTGCCGTCTGGGCTCCAGGCCACACTCCACACATAGTCGGTGTGGCCGCTCAGGGTTATCAGGAGCTTTCCGCTGCCGGCGTCCCACACTTTCGCAGTGTTGTCTCTGCTCGCCGTTGCCAAGCGCTTGCCGTCCGGGCTCCAGGCCACGCCCTGGACAGAGTCGCCGTGGCCGGTTAGGGTCAGCAATTCCCTGCCGGTCGCCGCGTCCCACACCTTCGCCGTGCGGTCCTCGCTCCCGGTCAGCAGCCGTTTACCGTCCGGACTCCAGGCCACGCTCCAAACAAAATCACGGTGCCCGCCCAAGGTCAGGACTTCCTTGCCGCTGTCGGCGTCCCACACCTTAGCCGTGTTGTCGGCACTCGCCGTCGCCAGCCGCTTGCCGTCCGGGCTCCAGGCCACGCTGAGAATCTGGTCGCGATGTTCCATCGGGGAAAGCGGAATTTCCTTCCCCGGCAAGGGAGCCATCGCCGAAACGGCAAGGGCCAGCATCAGCACGGCCCTCCGTCCTAAGACCCGCCACCAAGCACACTTCGAGTGGCCCGCCTGCTTTTTTGTGAACCCCCTTTCTTGCTCGACTCTCTTTGCGACTTCTTCCGACACTTTTTCACCTTAAGCGGAGGCTATTTCCACAACGGGCTGCTAGGGCTGCACGTGGTACCGCTGCCCGCTAACCCGGATTTCTCACCACGACTCTGGAAGGGCGGGGCTTTACAGGCTGCGGAAGAACTCGAAAGCGGTGTCATTTCTGAGGAGCAGCGGCGACGAAGAATCTCGCAGTGCCTTGAAAACACTCAGAGCGAGATCCTTCGCTTCGCTCAGGATGACAGCATTGGCGGGTTTTTCCGCAGCCTGTAAAGCCCCGCCCTTCCGGCATCGTCCAAACGTGGTGAGAAGTCCGGGCTAAGCGCATGGAGTACGACCCAAAGTGCGCCATCTTGACATGACAATTTGTCCCCATCTTTGTTTTCATCAACATACCCGGTTGGACCTTCAATTTATGACTTCTCTCGCACCCTACACCCAAAGCTCGCCACCTAATATTACACCCAGCTCCTAACACCTCGCACCTGACACCTGAAAACCGACCCTTCTTTTTTTTCATCAACATACCCGGGTGGACCTTCATATTCGGTCATGCGGCCGTTGGCGGCCGTTGGCATTCGTCGGTATCCGTCAGGCGCAAGCGCACAGTGTTCTTGTAACCTGGAGGCAGATTGATGGGCGGGGCGTAGTTCCCCCATGCCAGGTCCGGATACCCCCACAAGTTGTCGATGTGGAAGCGAACCTTACCATCCGGTAGGACTTCCGCGCGCACCGCCGCCGTACCATCTGACTCTGCCCTGACGCGTAGATCCGTTCCCGCCAGGACGCACGAAGCGTGCCAGATGTTCTCTTTGAGGCTGCGGAAATCATGGGTGCCAAGGCCGCCTGGGTCGTCAGGTCCGTAGAGGAAGAAATCCTTTGAGTCTTGCGACCACGGTCCCTTAGGCTCGCGGCGATAAGTTTCTGCCGGGCCGCCCGGATCCCTCAGCGCCATTCCCTGGGGGCGTCCGATGTGATCGGAAGGATAGGCAGACCAAAGGGCTTTTCGATCCCACGTGAGGCGGTTGATAGAGCGAGAAAGCGTGAAGGTGATTCCCACCTCACTCATATCCTTGGGTTGGCCGCGAAGCGCGTACTGTGTAGTCATCAGGCCCTGACCGTCAAGCCTGATTTCAAATTCCACCCCCAGAACATCGCCGCCACCGTTACGCGCCATGTAAGCCCCGGCCATATTGATGACTGCCGCGTCCGGCGTGGTCGAGTGACTCATGCTTGTCATCCACCAGGGAGGCAGGGAATCTGACCCAAGGTTCACAAAGGGTCCACTTTCAATAATCCGCTTGCCGCGAAATGTCCCCTCCGCGATGAGTCCCGTCACTTTGCTAAAAACCACAGTGAAATCCGAACCTTGAACGGTAAGGGATCGCGCATCTTCCGCTATCTTCGGCGCCGGGCCCTTTTCATCCGAAAAATTGGCCGTTCGCTTTCCAATTCTGAGGTTGAACTCGTCAACAAGCATTCCACCCGCGCGCATAAACTTCAGATTTAGGACCTCCCCAGCTTGCCAACCACGGCCAGCGACGCTGAGTGAGCCCTCCCCTCCCGGACCAAGATTTACGCCGTGGATTTCGCCGGAAACTTTCCCCACTGTCCAAACGATTTTAAGTTCCCCCAGGTTGGTGTGGTTGAACCAATTCTTTACGGGAATCTCCAGCGGGATACCTGCGCCCGGCGGGTTCGGAATCTCTCCGTCAATAATGCGCACCGGCGAATAGGCTTTCTTAGTCAGCCAATATTCGGGTTTGGGCCGGCGCCATCCATCGACAATTCCCCACTCGCCATAACCCACGGGTGCTCGCGGCAACATGAAGACCTCTTCAAAGCCGGCCCAGATCGCTCCGCCCAGGCAGCCGTCAGCGGCATAACAGTTCTCCCAGAACTGTTTTATGCTGCGCCCATAGAAATTTCTGACCCCCGGATCACGCATCAAAGTTTCATGGTTGTAGCAGGAAATGTGCGCGTATTCGTCGTTGAGTTTGGGGAAATCCTTGCTGGTCAAATCGCCGTCCACCTGGGGATAGTGTTCGCTCAAGAGGTCGAAGCCATCCACCCCTTCGGGGACAGTGCGGGGATAACTGAAAATGATCGGCCGGGTGGTGTCCTCTTTTTTCGCGTAGTCGTGTTCCTTTTGGAAATTCGACCCCCACGCGCTCTCGTTCCCTAGCGACCAGAAAATCACCGACGGGTGGCTGCGGTCCCTTTCGATCATTTCAGCAAATTGGTTCATGTAGCGGGAGGTGAATTTCGGATCGGACTCAGATCCCCCACCCGTAACCGACCATTCCTGCTGGACGAAACACACCGCCGACTCTTCTTCCACATAAATTCCATGCCGGTCGCAAGCTTCCAAAAAGCTCTCCGTCGGGGGGTAGTGCGATGTCCTGACGAAATTGACGTTGCCGTCACGCAGTAGGATGGCATCTTTCTCATCCTGCTCAGGGAATGTCACCCTGCCCCCCAGCGGGTGAGTATCATGCCGGCACACGCCGCGCAGCTTCACGGCGTCCCCGTTGACGTACAGCTTATTCTTTCGCCGCTCGACTTGGCGGAACCCAAACTGTTTTTCCAACTTCTCCACGATTGTTTTATGAACCATCAACTCCGCTCCGAGGGTGTAGAGGTTCGGATGTTCGGCGTCCCATTTCATGGGCGAAGAGACGGGAATCTCGATGGACACTTCCCGCTTGTCATCGGGAAAGGCCACTGAATTCGGGCTTAGGGGAAGGCTCTTCCCCTCCGGGTCCAGCAAATGCAGGCTCAGTTTGGAGTCGCGGCCGCCTGGGGTCACCAGGCCCGCCATGACCTTCAACCGCGCATCCTTAAACGAGGAATCGAAATCTGTTTCCACGTGCAGCCGCGAAACGTGGACGGCAGGCAAAACCACCAGCTTCACACCGCGCAAGATTCCGCCAATGTAGTGCTTGGCATAATTGCTGGCGTAAGAAATCTCATCCGCGCGGTCGGTTACTCCCACCGTGATCACAGCGGTTTGGCCGGGGGTTACGTGCTCAGTGATGTTGCAATCCCACGAAGTGAACCCGCCATGATGCTCCCGCACAAACTTCCCGTTCACCCACACCCGCGCGTAGCTGTAAACGCCGTCAAATCGAATTAAAACTGTCTTGCCGGTTGCCGCGTCGGGAATTTGCACGGCCCGTTTATAGGCGCATTCGTTATCCCTGGCGAATTCGATTCCCTGGGCCGTGAGTTCCCCCGGCACCGTGATATCGGCCCAGCCGGCAGGAACGGTTCCAAGCTCCCAAAACTCCGCCCGAGGGGAGGTCGCGAGTTTCCAGGTCCCTCCCAAGTCAACGATAGGTTGCGGGACGCCCGCCACCTCTTTCGGTAGCGGGACAAGCACAGGTCGGGGCCACTTTCCGCCGGCTTCCGAAACTCCTTGAGCGGTCGATATCCCCGCATCAGAGAGCGAAGAACCATGCAGCCTTCCCAGAATCTCCCTGCCTGAGATTGCCCAAGTTGACGAGATTGCTGATGTGCCCAGGGTTTTCACGAACCTTCGTCGATTCATATGGTGAATCTCCTTCGACGCAGGGGGGGGCTCGGTTCCGGAGCGGATCAACTCGCAATGGCAGCGGCTTTATGCCGCCATTTGGCGAGGTAAACTAGCCGCTGGAACATCACATTGACCCACCATCTCTCTTCCCCCTCGCGAAACCTAAATCAGTCAGAATCTTTTCGGCTTCGAGATGGTCTGGCGAAATCCTACCAGAAAATCATGTTGAGAATGATAACCATACCTGATACGGCGAGCGCCCAAAGAGCGGGCGGCTCATACCAGGGTAGGCGCTGAATGTGCCCAACCGGGCTCAGTTGGTAAACAAGACCCACCCGATCTTCGTCCTTTTTGGCGGGGGTGAAAGGAATGCAGGGTCAGGGTAACGACAAGGCTGGAGACCAGACAAAACTGGCCAGATGAAAATTGGCTGCCAGGGAACTGTGGTAATGAAGGATTTTGCGGCGGGGAAGCAAGTAGTGCGTCACGGCCCCCAGGGTTCCGTCAAAGTCGCGGGCGTCGCCTACCGCTATGGCCACGCATGCATCACCCGCGACGAAACCCCTCACCCCCCGCCTTGCGGTCCCCCCTCTCCCCAAGGGAGAGAGACAAAAATCAAAATCACTGCCCTCTCCCCAAGGGAGAGAGTGCCCGACGGAGGAGGGCAGGTGAGGGGGCCCTTCGAAGCCCATTAGACTTTGACGGTGCCCTGTCACGGCCCCGTGGCCGCAGCCCATCTCCTGCCCAATCTGAGAAAAAGCGAGCGGAGGCTCGACCTTGGAACGCGTTCACCTCACAAAGACGATTCGTTCTCAGCGAGGTACATGATCCCCATCCGGTAAAGTTCCTGGGAGGGCGCCTTGGAACAGTGGACCACGCGAGCGTCGACAAAAACGTTCACGGCCCGGGGTAAATACGGAACCGCGACTTGGATGTAGGAACCGGAGGGGTAGTGCCGGCTGCTGGTGAAACACAGCCCGCCGTGGGAAATGTCCACGGTAGTTTCCACGTCGTCGTGCCGCCCAGCCTGGCGAACGCAGACGGGTATCGCTTCCGCCACCCGGCGATGCCTCCGCTTGTCCTTGGCTAGTGGGGGAGGCCCGACCGCGAGCCGGGTGGGATTCGCCGGCCCTGACTCTGGTGGTTTCATCGTCTCTTGCGGCAACTCCAGCCAAATCGTCGCCTTCCCGCACATGGCGCAATTGAGGGAAAGCTGCCGATGGGTGTTGTAGGCCGCCAGCTTGACCGGATCAAGGTGAACGATCTTGCGCGTCCCGCAGACCTGGCAGCCAAGCAGGGCTCGCCCGGCAGTGTCACGGTCCGAGGGTAAGGGTGGAAAATAAATGTCCCAGAAACCCACCGCGGGTTTCCGGAACGCCACACTGAATATTTGCAGTTCTGACTGATCCCCGGCTTTCCCCACCACCTGGCATTCCTCCAAGCGGGGAAGAGAGGTCCGCTGACGGCGGATGATGATCTGCTGACCGGGAACGAGCGCGGTCCTCAGCGCAATCCCCGCCCCGTTCTGAGAGACCGTCACGGTGGTGGCGTCTTCGGAAAAGGGTTTTCCGGCAGCGTCCGTTCCGGAAACTGAAATCGGTAGCGCAATTAAGACGCGATCGCTACGACGTTTGCTGATCTCCTCCATAAACGCTTCTCCCGTGAAATCACATCGTACGGCAAGCCGGACTCAACTTTGCGGTTCTCGCCCTGGAAAAATTACTTTCGCTTGCACCCAAGGGCGTACTAGGGTTTCTTCCATCGGCCTCGTCGGCAGTCCCACCGGGTTGGATTAGTAAGAGCAGTCACCGATTCTGCCCTTGCTCCAATCGGTCGCCAGATCAGATGGCGGGCGATAGGAGCGACGGCGACGCGCCGCCAGCATGGTTCACGCCTGGAACACCTTCTGCGCCCAGTCCACCGCTGCCAAGTAAGCGGAGGAGAGTTGCGACTCATCTTGCCGGAGGCTCCTGGCGAGTTCGCCGACTTCAGTCCATCTCCCCGCTTCGAAAGCCGTGACCAAATTGAGGATTTCCCGGTAGCCGTTGGGCCTTCCCAGGAGGGCGGCTCGGACCGTATCGGGCAGAGCAATCTCCGACACAATTTCTGCCATCGGCAGGCCCAACATTGCTTCCATCAGCGAGAAAACTCCCAGAAGAAACGTGCCCTGCCGGTCTTTCCGCGTGTCCAGGTTCGCGGCCAACAGCTCGCAGCAGCGGCCTCGCGTGAGCGCCGTCAGAACCAGTTCGTTGGGCTCATTGCCGGCGATGCCCAGAACCGCCGCTACCGACGCCCATTTCGTCAGCGCGCGATCGCCGAGCAGTTCCAGCGCCTGCCGCGTGGAACCGATATCGCGCCGGAAGCCCAAAAGGGCCGAGTTCACAAATCGCAGCAGCTTATAGCAAAGCGAGACCTCACGGTCAATCAGTGCCACGATTTCGGTCCGGTCCAATTCCGGTTTGCTGATCGCCTGCAGGATGCGCAGGTAGTGAAGCTTGAAGGCCGGAATGTGACGGCTGGGGACAATCTGTGGCTCGCAAAAAAAATAGCCCTGGAAGTAAAGATAGCCGCTGTCGCGAGCTTCGGCGAATTCGGCGCGCGTTTCCACCTTTTCCGCCAGCAGTTGGATCCCGCCCGGCGAGAATTTGGCCACCGCTTGCTGCCTGTCGCCCGGCCCCGAAAGCTTGAAATCGACCTTGATTATGTTGGCCAGATCGACAAAGGGTTGGAATTTCTCGGCATAAACAAAATCGTCCAGGGCGATGACGTAGCCCAGGGCTTTTAATCTTCGGCAGGCAGCGAGCACTTCGGCGTCGGGCTCAACCGTCTCGAGAATCTCGATAATGGTCTCCTCTTTAGAAAGAAGGGTGGCATACTCGTTCACAAGAAACTGGCGGGTGCAGTTTAGAAAGGCTTTTCGACCGGCGGTAAGCGTCCTCGCGCCGATGGTGAGGATGTTGTCAGCCACGTCGCGCGCCGCGGCGTCGCCGTCGCTTGCGGTATAGCGGTTTTCCAGCCCCGAACGAAAAAGGAGTTCGTAACCGTAGACCTGTTCGCGGCGATTAAAAATCGGCTGCCGCGCGACGAAGCGTGTTGGACCGGAAGCGGCGAAAGGCGATTCGGGCGATGTCGTAAAGGAGTCCACGTAGCGCTTATCGGCACTTTTATCGCAATAATAAGCAACCTCGGCGCGGTGACGCTTGCCGTGGGACGCGAGGGGCAAATGCCGTCCCATGATGCCCAAATACTGGATGCCCCTGAAATACAATGGGTTAGAAGACCTTGCCCGAGCGGGCGCGCCAACCCGGCCGCCATGAATAAACTCGCGTATGTGCTAAAAGAATCAAACAGTTTGGCCGGCTATTTTCTCCATAGCGGGCCCCCACTGGGCGTGCGGCGACAAACTTCAAATTCTCTTGTCATTAGTCCGGACTTCTCACCAAGGGTTTGGAAGGGCAGGGCTTTCGCCCGCATTTCCCACCAAACCGGGACCATTTTGGGGCTGCTGGAAGGGCGGGGCTTCACCGGCTGCAGAAAAAATGTCCTCGGCGTACAACCAC
This sequence comes from Terriglobia bacterium, assembly GCA_049519635.1. Lineage (GTDB taxonomy): Bacteria > Acidobacteriota > Terriglobia > UBA7540 > UBA7540 > Bog-366. The sequence continues at coordinate 43,082 of JBEKQO010000002.1, forward strand.
CCCGGCGCCCAAGGCGCCACCCCTCCTGAATCAGGAGGCGAGTTATTGAAAACGCTCTCCTCCTCAGGCGAGGAGGGGTGGCGCGCCGAGCGCCGGGGTGGTGCTGACAGTGCTTGCGCCAAGCGCCACAGAGTTTTTGCGCGGCCTGTTCAGCCGCGCCGAAATCGCGGCTCCCACTCTCTGTTTGTCCCACGCCTCGCGCAGGCTGCTGCAGCAAGCTTGCACGGATATAGGCCACTTCATCGAGTAGGCCGTTAACCAGGGGGAGAGCCCATTTAGGTAATGACGGGAACAGTCACCCGTCTTCGCGGTTATGAACAGGACTCAAGGGCGGCCCGGTCAGCGCCGTTTCTTGCTTTCGTTCTGCGCGACCCGTACCTTCACCATTTTCTTAACGAGTGCAGCGGGCAGTGGCTTGTCCGTGGGGAAGCGAATCGTCCCCTTGGATATGGAGTAGCCCTTAAGTTGGTTTTTAAACGCTTCGATAACCGAGGCGGTGGGGAAAAAACTGCAGTGGTTCGAAAACGCGGCGAACCACACCAGGACTCCTTCGTACTTGAACGCAGGCATCCGATAACTGAGGGTTTCAGTAGCCTCCGGTGGCACAGCGGACCGAATCGCGGTGCGAATCTTGTGCAAGGTGCTGCGGGCAGGTTCCGGGACTCGAGCAAGGTATTCGTCAACAGTTTTCGGAGCACCGTGGCCTTTTGCCGTAAAACCGCGATTGCCCGGTTTCATTTTTTTCATGTGGGCAATACTACAAGAACTTCCACTTCAAATCCATAGCCCAGACCACCGTGCAGCAAACGTCGTGCGGACCTGTTTTGTAGGTCTGCGGCACTTGGGCCCGGCTGGATAGAAATGCCGCAGACATTGAAAAGCATGGCCAATCCCCCTTGGCAATTGGCCGCGGGTTCGTTAGCGAAGGAAAAACTCACGGTCACGAGAGCGCTCGCCGGGCTTGTATCTTCCCACTTGCTGCCAGCACCGCATCGGCGAAGTTGCGCGCGGAAAATCATAGCCGCGTCGCCGCTGCGGTCCTTATGCGCGGATGTGCGATCCCGCATCTGCCTTGACGCTTCCGCACCGCAGTGAGACACTACCCGCAGTCGTTGGAGGAGAGGGACCTGCAGCGCGATGGCAGGTCGGATGCACTCTCCCGGCGTATTTGAGGCGAAGATGGGGGTATCCATGGACAGGTCCTCGTGTTTAAGTGGGGTAGCGGTTCCGAGCCATTATCGCCATTCACCAATAATACGCCGGTTCGCCGCAATGGTTTTCCTTTCCCTCCTGGCCCTGCCGGGGTTCGCCGCGCGCGTGCCGGTGCGCGACGGCCAGTCGGTAAGTCTGAAGCTCCGCAACATTCTCACCACGGACAATATTCGGAAGGACGACGTGTTTGAATTTGAGGTAACGGAAGATATTCTCGTCAATGGACACGTGGTGATCGCCAAGGGAGCCACGGCGCGCGGCAAGGTTGTGGAGGTGAAGGGCGCCTACAAACCCCGCGATAAGGATGCGGAAGTGGTTTTTCAGTTCTTGACGGTTCGTGCCGTTGACAAGCAGGAGCTTCCGCTGCGCCGTCAGCCGGAAAAGCCCCGAAAGGGGAATAGCAAGGACAGCGAGGTCCACGAGAAGTCGGCGATCGCGGGGCAAATTATGCGCGTGGTAGGAGCAGATAAAGGCAAAGAATATGAGGCCTACGTCAATGGATTGTTCACCATCAATACATCCGATGCGGTTGCGGCCGAGCCGGCAGTATCCCCGGCGGCATCTGTGCCGGGTCCGCCGGGCGCGCCCGTCGCGGCCCCTGCGGCTCCCGCGCCAGCCTCAGCCATGGCAGCTACGGACGTGGCGATGGCGCCATCCTCGGTTGAATTCGGCAGCACGCCCGATGGAGCAGATATCGTAATTGACGGCAACTTGGTGGGGAATACCCCCTCGACCTTGCGATTGACCCCCGGGCACCATGCCATTGAAATTCGCATGGCGGGGTACCGCACGTGGTCGCGGATGATGGTTGTGGATCCGGAATCGCATCCATCGGTGCGGGCGCTGCTGATCAAGCAATAGCCGCAAGCATTGGGCAATGGTGCACTTGGCGGTAGCGGCGCTCTCCGGGCGCCGGATTCGGGATTGACGATTTCGGCGCTCAGAGAGCGCCGCTTCAGCGCGCCATCGGACGTTTTCACACCCGCTGGGTAGCAGCCGTTTTCCCGCACGGAGGGTTGGCGATGAGATTCAGGCAAGCGGTGGTGGCATGGGGATTGGTTCTAGCTTGCGCCGGGAGCACAGGGCAAGCGCAAGCGGCCCACTTGGCCGACGGCACGGCGGTTCATGTGCGGTTGACGGCAGACCTTATGAGCTCACGGGCGGTGGTCGGGACGCGAGTCGAGCTGGAAATCGCGGAACCCGTCACGCTGCAAGGTGTGGTGGTGATTCCCGCCGGGGCAATGGCTTGGGGCGCGGTGCAGATGGTGAAGAGCGGTAAGATCCTGCACTTCGATATCGAGGGGGTGCGGCTCCCCAATCAAGAGATTGTAAAACTTCGCTGTAGTCCGCAAAGGACCAATCGAGCGGCGAAGGATGAGCTTAAGGTTGAAACCCAGGTGGGCGGCGATTTGGGAGCTCCGAAGGGAAGCGGGTTTACCGCCTATCTGGATCAAGACGTCAATGTCAATGCGGCGGGAGCGCCCGCGGCGCCAGCGCAGGCCACCCCGGTGGTGGCTCCGGCGGCAGCGCCTCAACCCGCCGCGCCGCCTGCGGCCCCGGAAGTGGCGCCCGTACCGGCCGCGGTTGTGCCGCCCACTCCCGTTCCGGAGACCTCTCCCGCAAAGCCCACACCTGTGGCCGCGGCACCGGCGGTTTCGGCCCCGGCGGCTCCCACGGCCCAGCCGGGTGAGTACATAACGGTCGAGTGTTTCTCTGATCCCACCGGCGCCGACATTATGATTGACGACGAGTTTCATGGAAGCACGCCCTCAATCCTCAAGCTCCTGCCGGGAAATTACCGAATCGAGTTTCGCCTCATGGGTTACAAGGCGCACTCCCAACCCTTGAATCTGACGCCTGGGACGGGGCTCCGCACCGTGCGGATGGACTTAGAGAAGCAGCCGTAATGCTTCCCTCGCCGCTTCCCGTCTCCAGAGTTGAGGCATGTTCACCACACTGATCGCCATCGTCTTTACCCTCGTGCTGGTGGTGGGAGTGCCAACCCTCTCTTACTCCACCTCGCGAAGCAACGAAATCCGGAAGATCCCCCGCCTGAAGCTCTACGCTTCCGCTGTCTTCTCCCAGTGGCTCATGACCGCGGTGGGTTTAGGAATTGTGTTCCTGATCGCGCGGAACGTTTTCACAATAGGTTTTGCTTCGATGCCCTTGCGCCCTGCCCTGGAGTGGGGAGCCGCCATCGCGGTGGCCGCGCTTCTGGCGTTGATCTTGGTTACCTTATGCGAAGGGCGTGGCTGGCTGCCGCGAGAATCCGATCTGGTTTACCTGTTGATTCCGGAAACGCCCCGCGAGAAGCTCTGGGCAGCTCTGATCCTGGCGCCCACCGCGGCCTTCTGCGAGGAATTCCTTTTCCGCGGCTATTTGCTGACGCAATTGCACGCTTGGCTCCACTCGCTCCTGTGGGCTTGGGTGGTGTCTTCCGTGGCGTTTGGATTGGCACACTTCTACCAGGGATGGAGCGGCATGGTCCGCGCTGGATTGTTGGGAGCGCTGCTGGCGTATTCCGTAGTGCGCTGGGGAACCCTTTATCCCGCCATGCTCGCGCACTGGATCATCGACACGGTGGCGTTTTTGTGGCTCGGCCCCTGGATGATCAAGATGGGGATTCCGGCCGAAGGGAGGATGCTCGAATGAAGTGTCAACACGCGATCGGCGCCGCGGGCCGCCTGAGAGGCGTGCTTGCTCGTTGGTGATTCGGAAGCGCCCGGGAGATTATCGGCGTGCAGGGAGAGTGATGAGCGGCGCGGGCAAGGATGGCGGACGCTTAGAGACGGGATCACCAATATAATCAGCGGTAACTATCCTATAAAACAGGCGACCGGTAGGGAGCCCCCGCCAAGGGCGGAGGAGAGGGGTCAATTGTCGGTGAAAACTTATCCTTTTTTACCGGTAAGAGAAATCTGCGGACTGCCCGAACCGTCCATCGAGACCTCTTGGCAACCGGGGAACTTCCTATGCGCCGCCGTCCGAAACCGGCTCCAGCTTGTGAACGATGTCTGCTTCCTCCATAAGTTCTTCCGCGGTCAATGTACATGCAATCTTTAGGCAACCGGTTTCAAGACACTTGGGGCAATTAACAATGATGCGGTCGAAGAGGAAATCGGAAAGTTGCTGCGTGGTAAAGATGCGTGCCATGGGGTAAATTCTCCATCCTTGCGAGGAAGGTTACGAGTCCCGGCTATTATACTCCTATCGCGCCCATCGCAAAATCCAAACCTCGGGCGACGAGAGTAGTGGGTAGTGTCATAACCCAAATCTCTCACCACGTTTGGTCGCTCTGGTGGACCGCCGGAACGCAGTGCCTCCCAGGCTGCGGAAAAACTCGTCGGCACGGTCATTCTGAGGAGCCGCAGGCGGTCCTGAGCCTTGCGAAGGAGGAATCTCGCATTGCCTTGAAAAAACTCAGAGCGAGATTCTTCGCTGCGCTCTGCAGAAACTCGACGCGTAATTCGTTGGAATTCAGCAGGTGTAGCGCGGACCTGTTTTTTAGGTCCGCGGCTCGTCCCCGATTGATAAGGAAAATCCGCGGACCTAAGAAACAGGTCCGCGCTACCCTTCCTCGGCCCGAGTTTCTGCCGATCATGGGCAGCAGAAAGGCTGTCAACGCTCAGAATGACAGCGAACGGGCTCAATATGACAGCATTGGAGGCATTTTCCGCAGCCTGTATTGCCCCGCCCTTCCCGCAACCCCCTAAGAATGTCAGGGTGTCGTGAGAAATGCGGGCTAGAGCATTGCTAATTTAAGCGTATACATCTCGGCAAATCCGCAAACAAAAACGTGGGGCCCCCTCACCCCCACTACTTGCAAAACGTGGGGCCTTTCCGGAACAGATGGATCAATAATTTCATCCCACCTCTTAAGTGAACAGTGTTGGCGCTAACGGTCTGTGCTACAGGATAAGTAAGCACTTAAATCAAAACTGCTCTAAAGCCCAGCCCTTCCAAGAACCATAAATAATCGTGTTCATTAATGCCCTTAGGCACTGACTCCCAGCCCCTGGCCTCTTAGGCTTTTGCCGGTTGCTTGTCACGGGTCATCGCATTTATAGGCAGGCTTACATTTGCGGGAAGGCAATTTCGAGCGCACGGATCGCTTTGTCCGGCATGGGCGCAAGCTCTCCGATGGACCGCGAATCGATGAGCGCTTCCGCGGTGGACTCAAGGACTTCCAGGCGGTCATACGCTTCCAGAATATCTGCTCCGGAGACAAGCACTCCGTCGTTCTCCAGAATCAGAGCCGGCTGCTGGGGAGAGCAACGCTGCGCCAGTGCTTCGCTGTCCTGATATTGCAGTCCATACTCCACCCGCCCGACTTGGCGCAGAACGACGTAACTTTCCGGGATGGTCCGCACTTCCAGCGGGGCGCCCGTCACGCTGAAGGCCGTGGCGTTGACCGGGCAAGCATTGATAAGGGCGTGGATTTTGGGATGATGGCGATAGATGGCGTCATGGTTGCCGGTGGCCCGGCTCGGCGTTTTACCCCCCTCGCATCGGCCGTGCTTGATTAGGACCAGATCCTGCGGGTCCAACATGCCGCGGTCTACCTGATAGGGAGTTATGAGGAACGAAGATTCATCGAGGCGAACTGAAAAAGTGCCTTGCGTGCTGATAAAAAGTCGCTGGCGATAGGCTCGGCGTACGAACTCGCAAAGCCTTTTGCGCAGCTCCATCTCTTGGCTCGAGGCATCTTCCCTCTGAAAATCCAGCAGCATCGTGGGCCGCTGGTCGGCAACCTCGATTTCCTGCGCAGTCAAAAACCGCACCTTGCCGAGCTGCCGCCCCTTGATTATCGTCCTGCCTACGAATTCCAGCGTCTCGAACCGTTGAAACGCCTCTCCCAGGTTAATGCCCCCCGTCACCACCCCGTGATTCTCCAGGATGGCACAGGTGCTGCCCTGGCTGAACTTTCCCGCCACGGTTAGTCCCAGCTCTTCACTGCCCGGAAGTTCGTAAGGGGCAAATGCCACCTCCCCGCATACGGATTTGGCTTTGGGAAAGAGCAGGGTGTTCGGCACTTGGTGAATCGCGCTGAAGGCCACCAAGGCAACAGGGTGGGCATGCACGATTCCCCGCAGCTCCGGTCGTGCGCGATAAATTGCCTGGTGGAAGGGGAATTCCGAAGAGGGGGGGTGAAGGCCTTCCACTTTGCCGTCCTTACGGACCAAAACCATGTCGTCTCGGCGCAGAGTGCCTTTGTCGACTCGCGTCGGGGTAATCCAGATGTCGCCGTTATCCTCGCGAATCGAGAGGTTGCCACCGGAAGTTGTGGTCATGCGGTAAGCGTAAATCCGCTCCATGGTCGCCAGAATTTCATCACGAGGGTGCATGAAAGGTGTAATTGTGCTCATTCTGGTTTTTGTCCTCGTAAGCTATTATCGCTGGGGGTGAGCCGAAGGCGCAATAACTAGTTCCAGACTCATGAGGCCCCGCCCTTTCAAACCGGTGGTGAGAAATACGCCTTAGGCCGAATTGCGAATTGCGTCCAATAGAAGCTTCAGGGCGTCCACGGCGAGCATGGCCGCATGACGCGAGGCTGGCGGCAAGCCTGCAAGCCCGGAAATAACTTCATCGGCAGTAAGAGCGGAAAGTTCCTCGGGAGTTTTGTTCAGGATCGCTTCTGTTAACCACGAACCGCAGGCAACGGAGGGCACACAGCCCGCGGCTTTGAATTTTACCACCTGAAGTCTGCCATCATGGACAATGGCCCACAGCTTCATCAGGTCGCCGCAGACGGGATTCGAGGCTTCCACCACCACCGATGCCTCGGCAATTTCACCCACGTTGCGAGGGTGGTGAAAGTGATCGAGAAGGGTTGAAGAATACATGGATGCTGTCCGATGTCTGTAGTCCGTTGTCCGTGGTCCGTGGTCCGTTGTCAGTTGCCCATAGCCACTCGTCAGTTGTCCCTGGTCCGTTGTCATTTGCCAGTCATCAATTTTCAGTTCTTGGTCATGGGATTTTGGCTCATGGTCCGTGATGGAGACGTTGCTGGCAACTGGCAACGGACCACTGACAACGGGCTTCAGATTGCGAAAAAAAGGTACCGCATGATCAGTACCAGCGCCACTCCCAGCGCCACGGTCAGGGCATATTTCGGACTCTTCATTTTGTTGACCTCGGGGATCAAGTCCGATGCCGCCACGTACAGCGTGACGCCTGCCGACAGCGCCAAGCCGTAGTCCACCCAGCGGTGCGCCAGAGCCATCCCCAAGACTCCCAGGATGCGGGAAACGGCCAAGACGCTCACCGCCTCCATGCCCGCGCTACGGCTGCGCCGCGCGGCCGCCATGATGGAGGCCATGGTGAAGCCTTCCGGGACATTATGGAGAATGGTGGCGCCAAAAATGACCGTGCCCAGCCAGGGCGAAATCAGGAATCCCGAAGTGATCGCGACTCCATCGAAAAAGGTGTGGATCGTCAGGCCCGCCAGCGCCGTATACGCCACCCGGGGGTTCACAAACTCGTCCGTGTGCGTCTCTTCCCCAAAATGAAAATGCGCGGGCCAGCTATGTTCAAAGTAGTGAACGATGAAGTATCCCAGCAAAATCAGCGCCGGCGCGGAGCGGGGCGCCAGAAGCAGGCTTTCCGGCACCATCTCTGTGAGTGCCGTGGCCAGCATAAAGCCTGCGCCCAGCGCAATAAAAAGCGCCAGAAACGTGCGGCTCCAGGGACGCGCGGAAATAATGGCGCCCCCCAACAAGTTGGCGAACCCCGCCACAAAAGCCAGCGCCAGGCTGATCCAAAGGTAGGACATGGAAAAGATGTCAGTTGTCCGTTGTCAGTCGTCCGTCGTCAGTGGTCCGCGGCCAGTTGTTCGTCATATGTCGTCAGTTGTCCATTGTCAGCAGCCTGGAAAGTCCGAAAGTCGAAAATCGACGCGAGTTTCGAATCTCGATTTTCGAGTTTCGGTGACCACGGACAACGGACCACGGACAACTGACGTTATTCTTAGCTCGCATGCCGGAAGTGCACAATTTCTCCGTCGTGCACAACATACTCTTTCCCCTCCAAGCGCAAGAGGGCGCGATTGCGGGCTTCGGCAAAGCTGCCTGTCGCCATCAAATCATCGTACCTTATCGCTTCGGCGCGGATGAATCCGCGCTGGATGTCGGAGTGGATTTCACCCGCCGCCTCCAGCGCCGTTGTACCGGCACGAATAGTCCACGCGCGGCATTCGTCCTCCCCCACGGTAAAGAATGAAATCAAACCCAGGAGCTGGTAACTGGCATTAATCAGGCGTGAGGTAGCCGATTCTTTCAAACCGTAGCTGGATAGAAATTCCGCCGCGTCCGATTCGCTCATTTGGGCCAGCTCGGCTTCCACTTTGCCACAGATGGCACTGACGCCCGTGCGCAACCGCTGCTTCAAGCCTGCCTCGGCGGCGAAATGCTCGGCCAGATTGGCTCGCGCCGCGTCGCTCTCGCCCAAATTCAAAACATAAAGCATCGGCTTGAGGGAAAGAAAAGTGAAACCGCGAATCACCTTGGATTCCTCCGCGCCCAACTCGACCTCGCGGAGCGGCGTCTGCTTCTCCAGCGCAGCCTGGCAAACTTTCAGAACCTGGAATTCCTTCTCCAGTGCAGGGCTCTTTTGCTTCTTGATGTCCTTCTCCAGCCGCTCCAGCCTCTTTTCCACCACCGCGAGATCGGAGAGGATCAACTCGAGCTCCACATTCTCAATGTCGCGCTTGGGGTCAACAGAACCCCCTTCCAGGGGAACTGCCTCATCCTCAAATGCCCGAACCACATGCACCAGCGCGTCCAGTTCGCGAAGCGCTTGCGATTGCACGCCCGTGCGTGCCAACTCAATGACGCTGCCCGGCATATCCATATACTCGATGGTGGCAAATACGGTCTTCTCTGGCTTAAATAGTTCTGTCAGCCGGTCCAGCCGCGCGTCGGGAACGCGCACGACGCCCACATGCGCCTCGGGCTTCCCGGAACCGATGCCGCTGCCATGCGCGTGGGTTAGAATCTGAAACAGGGTTGTCTTGCCAGTCTGTGGTAAACCGACGATTCCGATGCGGAGCACTCTTACCTCTCTGCGAAATGAGATAGGTCAAAACCAGAATTATGAGAACCTCGATACTAACATACCTGTTGCGGCGGCTGTGACCCGCTTCCGGTGCGGAGGTCCCATAAGGTCAGAATGTCGGCTCTAGCCCGGATTTCTCATCATGGGTTTGGAAAGACGGGGCTTCGCAGGCTGCGCAAAAACTCGTAGGCGCTGCTGTTATCAACGCTACTCCTTAATCTCTTGGTCAGCACCACTCCGGCGCTCGGCGCGCCACCCCTCCTCATCTGAGGAGGGGAGCGTTTTATTGAACTCCCCTCCTGGTTCAGGAGGGGTGGCGCGCCGAGCGCCGGGGTGGTTGTTCGCGGTGGGGCGTTTTTCCGCAGCCGGCGAAGCCCCGCCGATCCGGCAGCCTTCCCAAGCATGGTGAGAAATGCGGGTTAGGCGCACACGACGACGGATCCCTACGTCTCCACCCTCCTACCCCGCCCGATTGGATTTTGGACTCAAGATTGCCCGCACTCTGCCGATTAGAAAGGGATGAGAACCTCCGTGTACACGGGGGTTGGGCGGCTGCCGCAGCGGCAAGTTTAGTGTCAGGAGCCGCTGCGAGCAAGAGAGGCCTTTGGTCATGTACAGGTTTATTGCCCGGCAGCCCATCCTGGACCGCTACGAAAACGTCTATGGTTACGAGCTTCTCTCTCGTCCCGGGGAAGAAGAAGTCTGGCCACCGATGAACGGCGCGCGCGCCGGGGAAAAAGCCTCTCCGGTCACTCCCGCATTGGAAGAAATCGACAAGCTCAGCGACGGCGTGCGCGCCTTCATCAGATGCACGCGTCAAGCATTGATCGATGGCCGCGCCGCAGAGTTACCCCGCGACCGTGTCGTATTGGAGATCCTTGCGACCAGAGAACCCGACCAAGAGGTGGTGGCGGCCTGCCGGAGTTTGAAAGATGCCGGGTTTTTGATCGCTTTGGACGATTTCCAGGGCGCGTGGGAGGAGCCGCTGGCCGATCTGGCCGACATCATCAAGGTGGATGTAACCGCCTCTACCGATCGAGCACAATGGCTGCTTATCCGGAAGTTTCGGCCGCGAGGCACAATTTTTGTGGCAAAAAAGGTGGAAAAGCGCGCGCAGTTTCAGGCCGCCGTGCAGCAGGGCTTTTACTATTTCCAGGGCCAATTCTACTCCCGGCCGCAGCCTTACGCGGCTTCCGAGGTTAGCCCCACAAAGTTGGTTTACTTGCTCGTTCTGCGTGCCGTCACCCGGCCGGAAATCAATGTGGAGGAAGTCGCCTACACCATCAAGCATGATCTGGCCCTGTCCTACAAGCTGCTGCGGTTCTTGAACTCTGCGCGTTTCGCCTTTCACTCGCGCATCAAATCCATACGGCACGCCCTCCTGCTGCTGGGACAGAATGAAATTCGCAAGTGGATCGGGCTGATTTCCTTGGCCGCCTTGGGCGAAGGCGGTCCTCCCATTCTGGTGAAAATGGCTCTGATCCGCGCGGCGATGTGCGAGTCCCTTGCGCCGCTGGTGGGCGAGCCGAAACGCGAATCCGATTACTTTTTCTTGGGGTTGCTTTCCAGTATCGATGTTCTTATGCGGCGTCCCATGCGCGTGGTGCTGGCGGAACTACCCATTACGCCGGATGTAGGCGCGGCGCTGGTGGGTGAGCAGAATCCGCTCCGCGACGTCCTCCGGGCCGTCATCAGCTACGAAGAAGGCAACTGGGAGGAGTTCGCCCAATTGGCAAAGACATTGGCGCTGAATGAGGAGAAGCTTTCCAAACTATACATGCACGCCCTTCTCTGGAGCCGGGAGCTTACCCAGGAGGAAAAAGCCGATCCCGCCAAGGCGACGTCTCAGCCTTCTGAAGCCGTGAAATAATTCCTCCTTCTCCCCGCGGAGGCCCAGAGATTTGAAAACAAAGGCCCTTTTCTCGGCGCTTCGAGGCTAAAAATGGGGTTGACCTTACGAAGTTTCGGCCCTTCCATGGCCGAGATGAGCTCTCGGCTTGCCTTTCCGTCGGTTTCACTCGCGCCCGGGGAGCCAAAAGAGGCCTACGGCTACTCCCGGCATCCCGCTTCGCGGGATTCGCGAGGTGGCGATTGAATGACAGGCGAATCATGCTTTTCCGCCGCTTACTGAAATTCGGTCGATCCGACGAGCCCTGAAGCGCAGCAGAGTCGCTTTGATGTATCCAAGAATTTGCCAAGCCCCGTGCATGAATCGGCAAGGGTGAGGGTCATGTCAGATAAAATCCTTTTCGTCGATGACGAACCGATCTTACTTCAAGGCTATCAGCGCCTGCTCCGGAAGGATTTCCAGATATCCACGGCAGTGGGTGGCGCCGCTGCCCTCTTGCTGGTCCAGCAAGAGGGACCTTTCGGGGTGGTGGTCTCCGATATGCGCATGCCGGCGATGGACGGAATCGAGTTCCTCCTGAAGGTCCGGAAGGCCGCGCCCGACACCGTCCGCGTCATGTTGACCGGCGCTTCCGACCTTGATACCGCTATCCACGCCGTGAACGAAGGAAGCATTTTTCGGTTTCTCAGCAAACCTGCCAACAAAGACACCCTGGTGAGCACTTTGACGGATTCCCTGGCGCAATATCACTTGGTCTGCGCCGAAAAAGAACTGCTGGAGAATACCCTTCGCGGCACCGTCTATGTTCTTACCGAAGTGCTCAGCTTGGTGAGCCCGGCGGCATTCAGCCGCGCCGCGCGGGTGCGCCGATACGTCCAACACGTTGTCACCAAGCTGTCCCTGGCCAGCCCGTGGAAGTATGAAGTTGCCGCCATGATGTCGCAACTGGGTTGCGTCACGGTCGACCCCAAGACCCTTGAAACCGTGTATTCCGGTCAGGACCTTTCCCCGGAAGAGGAAGCTCAATACGCCACCCACCCGCAGGTCGCTCAAGACCTGTTGAAAAGCATTCCGCGGATGGAATCCATCGCCTGGATGATCGCCTATCAATTCCAGCCCCTGCCTATCGAGTGGGACACCGGCGACCGGGAAATGGCCGAAACGCGCCTGGGCGCGCAAATCCTGCGTGCTGCCATCATCTTTGACGGGCTTCTCCGCAAACGTCAATCGCGCACGGAGGCTGCCCACTTTCTTACCCGAAGATTTGCCGGCTTGGACCGAAAAATCATCGAGGCGCTGATGGAATTGGAACCTGAGGTTTCAGGCCAAGGCACCCGAGTCATGGGAATAGGAGACCTACAGATAGGGTGGGTCCTGCAAGAGGAGGTTCGAGCTACGGAGGGAGCTTTGATTGCCGCAAAAGGACAGGAAGTCACGGCACCGCTTCTGATCAAGCTTAGGAGCTTTTGGAAAAAGCGTGCCATCGCCGACTCGGTGTCCGTGTCCCCGAAGTATCAACAAGGAAGTTCAGACATCGCGGCACAAACGGTGGAGGATAAAACCTCGAGGACCGTTACTCCTTAGCCCGCTTTTCTCCCCAGCTTCTGGAGATGGCAGGGCAGCGCGGCGGCCCTCTATGATGGGGCAAGGCGAGACGCGTCGCGCCGTTGCCACTTGGGAGGAGGGAAGTGCCCACTCACCATAGCCCCATAAGCGCTAACTTAAGAGTATATTGGGATCGTCCGAAGCCGTATGAGCGGCGACATAGTGTGGCCCACGGCGTCAGCCGTGGGATTACGCAACCCAAGGTATATCTTGAGCCACGGTGGTGGCGACGGATAAATCCTGCTCGGTCGGACGCGATTCTGACGCCCCTAGCCTGGATTTCTCACCACGACTCCGGAAGGACGGGGCTTTAGAGGTTGCGCAAAAACTTGAAAGCGCTGTCATTCTGAGGAGCAGCGGCGACGAAGAATCTCGCCTTGTCTTGAAAATACTCAGAGCGAGATCCTTCGCTGCGCTCAGGATGACAGCATTGTAGGGTTTTTCCGCAGCCTGTTTAGCCCCGCCCTTCCGGCCGTGTTCAACCGTGGTGAGAAGTCCGGGCTAGCGGGGCTTAAGAATTCATTCCATTTCACGATTTACCCACGGCTAATGCCGTGGGCCACATTATGCCGCCCGCTACGCGGGCTTTCGGGCACCGCCAGATGTTAAGTTAGCGCTTATGCACCATGGGACTGATAGGGTCAAAAAGGAAGAAGAGGCCGACGCGTTCCTCATATGTGAGTCTTGGGATGGGAAATGAAGGGGCTGGCCTCCTGCCTCCGGCCGAGGGGAGGCGCAATAGGTGGGGTTACCAGCGCGCGGTTAGGGAGCGCTCCGGGACTTCCAAATCGTCGGGCTTGGGCTGGCATCTCGGGCAAATCAGGATAATGCTGGCGACGCGTTCGCCCTCGACGCGCTGCACGTCCCAACCGGTGCGCACGGCCGCCTCAACGCTTGGCAGCCTACGGTCACAGTACCAGCAGCGGCCCTTGCCCGTAGAGCAGATGGCGTGCAACGCGTCATGCACGTCCAGCACGATCCGTCCAGGTGTTTTAACTGCGCTCAAGCTCACCTCCTGCGTCAGAATAGCTGACAGCCGACGGCTCACAGCTAACACTCAAAGTTTTCTGCCTACCTCCAACTGCCGGCTCTAACCCCTGTGCGATCCAAGTCCCTAAGGCAGTCGCGAAGCAAGAAGCTCACAGCGGTGTGAAGATATTGCACAGCCTCTACCATAAGCCGTTGCATCACCGCAATCCATTCGTTCCGTGTTTAGAATAGCTTGAGGCCTTTTCGACAACTCGACACGCTCGCTTGCTTACCGTGCACCGAACTGCGAGCAAGGCCGCTGCCAAGCTCTCAATTCCCTTCAGCCTTCGATTCCGATCCTTCTAAGAATTGCTCGGCCATATTTACGAACTCACGTGCCTTTCGAAGTTCCGCCTCGGCTGTGTCTGGGGCAATCGCTGCGCTCGCGTCGAGCGCATAGTCGGCGTCTTCACGAAGCTCAAAAGCCCGCGCCAAGGATCGGCCAAATCTTGATTCGACCTTCCCACCCTTTACAAGCAGTTCGCCGAACTTGCTGATGACGCCCTGATGGCTCTGGAACTCCCGGTCGAGGCTTGCGAGCATTGCCGAAGCCGCTTCAAACATGGCGTAATACGTGCGATTGACCGTACCCGCATAGCGACCCAGGGAAAACATTCCCTCAGCGTCTTTGAGTCTTTCGTGTGCATTTCGAAAGTGCGCCTCGACATGCTCATTCATTTCACGGGCACCGCGTACTGCGAAATAAAGTGCGTAAAGTTCGTCTGTCCCTCTCGAAAGTCAGCTTCCCGAATCGGGACCACGGAAATGACCAGCCCATGTTCCAGCGAGAGATCGTAAACAATTTCTCCGAAGCGTTCCCTCTCTTCATACAGGTTGTCGAAATCAGAAAGGACCAACGCCACATCAAGGTCGGAATTCTCGCCGAGGTCGATTCCGGCATCAGGCTTCGCGTAGGAGCCGAATACATAAAGGCCCCGGAAACGCTCACCATAAAGGGCCTTGAGCCTGTCATTGAGGGCGTCAAGGATGGGCTGGATACGAGAACTGGCCCACTTCGAGATGTCGAGGATGGTGGCGTTGAGCGGTTGCACGTCTTGGGCATTAAGTTTGGCGTTGGCCGGGTCGGCGCTCACATGACGCCACGATAAGTGCCAGAGGATTTCTCCAACGTGTTCGATGAGGCTGTTTGCTGTAATCTTCCCACGAGCATCTCGCTCAGCAATCACCCAGTCCAATCGTCCCGGGAAATGAGCTTCAAGCCGCCTCCCAATTTCAGCCGCCGCCTCACCATCGCTTTCTCCAGGGAAGATCATCTTCCAGTCCTCGGAACCCTTTTCTATGGGCGATAGGTCGTGATGTTCAGAGAAAAAAGTCCTAACTTTCTCGCTCATCTCGGCCGAACGAGCCTCCGGCCAATCCGTCCACATGAATTTGATAAAAGTACCTCGCAGCGATAAAACGGGTGCTGGCAGTAATCCATTCGCGGGATCGCGCAATTCCAAGAGCGCGATCTGGGTCGTCAAGTCACCCTGCGGATTGTAAGTACTTAAGGCTTGCATCGCGCCGTTCCTTGGACTCTTGCCACCGGTTCGTCACGCTCAGGATTTGACCCCTTCAGGGTCAGGCCATGATGGGGGCCGCTTTCCGGGGGCGTTGCCCCCGGCTACTATATGAATCCCCTGCGGGGATTTGCAAGCCTACTGCCTTCCGCCTACTGCCGACTCTCCTCCTACGAGCACCCGCTCGTGCTGCCGCAATTCAAGCACTTATAGCAGGCGCCGTTGCGGACCATGATGGCGCCGCAATCGGCGCAACTGGGAGCGTCGTCGCTTTGGTTGACGCCCACCAAGCCTCCCTGGCTCATGGCGGAGGCGAATCCACTATGAGGCGGGGGCTCGGTAGTAGCGCGGGTGAACTGGGTGGCCAGTTCCGTGGCCTTTTCCGCCTCCGTGCCATTCAGCGACTGAATGCTGGCATCCTCGCGGGGCTGCGCGTCGCGGGGCAGAAACTTGAATGCCATCCAGCGGAAGATGTAATCCATGACGGACTTGGCATAGCGGATTTCCGGATTGGGAGTCCAGCCGCTGGGCTCAAAGCGCGTATGGCTGAACTTATCGCACAGCACTTTGAGCGGCACGCCATACTGCAAGGCCAGGGAAACGGCGGTGGCGAAGGAATCCATCAGCCCCGAGACCGTTGAGCCCTCCTTGGCCATGGTGATAAAGATTTCGCCGGGTTGCCCATCCTCGTACAGGCCCACGGTCAGGTAGCCCTCGTGCTGCCCTACCGCGAACTTATGGGTTATGGCATGGCGCTCGTCGGGCAACTTGTGGCGGTAGGCTTGCGGCGCGGATTCCGCCTTAACGTCCTTGCTATTTTCCGGCTTCTGGCTCACGGCCTCCGCTTCCTTCTTCGGTTTCGCGTCGGCGGTATTCAAAGGTTGCGAGCGCTTGGAGTTGTCGCGGTAGATGGCGATGGCCTTCAGTCCCCGCCGCCAACCCTCGGTGTAGACGCTGGCGATCTCCTCCGCCGTAGCCTCTTCCGGCATATTCACGGTCTTGGAAATGGCGCCGGAAAGGAAGGGCTGCACGGCGGCCATCATGCGCACGTGGCCCATGTAATGGATGGAGCGCTTGCCGTTGGCGGGTTTCAGCGAGCAGTCAAACACCGGCAGGTGCTCCGCCTTCAGGTGCGGCGCGCCCTCAATGGTGCCATGCTGGTCGATGTAATTGACGATTTCGGAAGCTTCCTGCTCGTTGTAGCCGAGTTTGAGGAGCGCCGTGGGCACCATGTTGTTGACAATCTTGATCAGGCCGCCGCCCACCAGCTTCTTATATTTTACCAGGGCCAAGTCCGGCTCAATGCCCGTGGTGTCGCAATCCATCATAAAGCCGATCGTCCCGGTGGGCGCCAGCACGGTGACTTGCGCGTTGCGGTAGCCGTACTTCATACCGCTGGCCAGGCACTCATCCCAGGTCTTCTTCGCCGCTTCCCACAGGTTCTCCGCAACATTGCGCGCGTTGATGTGCTGAAGCGACTGGCGGTGCATGGAAATTACCCCCAGGAAGGGGTCGCGATTAACGGCGAAGCCCGCGAAGGGTTCCAGTTCCCCCGCGATGCGTGACGACTGGAGGTAAGCCTCACCGTGCATCAGAGCCGTAATGGCCGCGGAAAAGTCCCGGCCGCCGTCGGAATCATAGGGCAAGCCATTGGCCATCAGCAGCGCACCCAGGTTGGCGTAGCCGAGTCCCAGGGGACGGAAGTCGTGCGAATTCTTGGCGATTCGGTCCGTCGGGTAGCTGGCGTTGTCCACCAGAATTTCCTGCGCCGTAATCATGATGTCCACGGCGTATTTGAAGGACTCCGCATCGAATTTGCCGTCGGGGGCAAGGAACTTCATCAGATTCAGCGACGCCAAGTTGCAGGCCGAGTCGTCCAGAAACATGTACTCGCTGCAAGGGTTGGAGGCGTTGATGGGCGCGGTGGCCTTGGAGGTGTGCCAGTGGTTGATGCTGGTGTCAAACTGCATGCCGGGGTCGCCGCACTGCCACGCCGCCTCCGCGATCATCTTCATCAGGTCACGGGCGCGATACACTTTGGCCACTTCGCCGGTGCTGATGTGGCGCGTCGCCCAATCCTTATCCTCCACCACGGCCCGCATGAAATCGTCGGTGACGCGTACGCTGTTATTGGCATTCTGAAAGAAGATGGAGCTATACGCCTCACCGTCGATGGCCGGATCGTAACCCGCTTCCACCAAAGTCCAGGCCTTGCGCTCCTCCTTGGCCTTGCACTCAATGAATTCTGCGATGTCGGGATGGTCGATATTCAGGATCACCATCTTGGCGGCGCGGCGTGTCTTGCCGCCGGATTTGATCACCCCGGCAAAGGCGTCGTAGCCTTTCATAAACGACAAGGGGCCCGAAGCCACACCGCCGCCCGACAGCGCCTCCACGGACGACCGCAGAGTCGAGAGGTTCGTGCCCGTCCCCGAACCCCACTTGAAGAGCATCCCTTCCGTTTTGGCCAGATTCAGGATGCTTTCGAGGTTATCCTGGACGGAATTAATGAAGCAGGCTGAACACTGCGGGTGCCGGTAGGCCTCGGTCTCTTTCTTGACGCCGCCCGTGGCCGGATCCCAGTACCAGCCGCTCCCCTGGGCGCTGCGGTGGTACTTGTGCCATAGGCCGCAATTAAACCAGACCGGTGAATTGAACACCGCCTTCTGCCGGACCAGGATGTGCGTCAACTCATCGTGAAAATTTTTGGCGTCTTCCTCCGTGCGGAAGTATCCGCCCTCCACGCCCCACTGCGCGATGGTGTCGGCCACGCGGCTAATCAGTTGGCGCACGCTCGACTCGCGCTCGGGCGTCCCCAGCTTGCCGTGGAAGTATTTCGACGCCACAATGTTGGTAGCGGTCTGCGTCCAGTCTTTGGGTACCTCCACGTTGCGCTGCTCAAAAATATTCTTGCCCTTTTCATTCTGGATGGAGGCGGTCCGCATCTCCCACTCGATCTCGTCAAAGGGACGCACACCTGCCTTGGTGAAAAGCCGTTTTACGGTAATACCACGCTTGCTCGATGTCTCCACACCAGGGGCCCAAGACTTGATTTCAGTCGACACAGCATCCCTCTCAGACATTGTATGCCTCCAAAGAAGTGGGGTCTTGCCCTCTATGATTTGTCGCTGGTGCGGCCTGGTCACAGCGGAAAGATCTTTGCGTTCGCGTGCCCCGCTGCCGGTAATGCCCCCCTCGGGCGGAATCCGGCACCGCAACGGCTGCAAGGGAATCTAACTCCACCCGTGAGGTTTGTCAAGAAAAAACACTATATGTAGTGGTTCAGGGGGCGATATCGACAAAATCTTGTGGGTAACTTCTGGAAAAAATACGGGTTACGCGATGCGGCGAGCGGGACTCGGGGTCCGGAATTCGGGGTTAGGGATTCCGTAGATTGGGATTTGGGCCGATCCTGGTTAGGGAAGCGGACCTCCTCAATATTCGCCCCCCTCACCCCCACGACCCGCAGAACGTGGGGCCCCCTCCGCCTTGCGGTCCCCCCTCGCCCCCTTGGGGGAGAGAGGGTCGCCCAGGAACGAACAGTAACTTCCTCAAAACCCTTATGTGAACAATATTGGGGCTAGCTCGGCAGGGGGGCTTTCAGATTGACCTTGGACAGAGACTTCACCAGCGCCGCTTCCACCGTCTCTTTCGCCATTCCGCGCGCCACGGCAACCTCATCAACCAGCAGTTGCCAGGAGCGGTCCAACATTTTCTTTTCGCGGAAGGAGAGGGGCTTGGCCTGGTTCAGAATAATAAGTGTTTTCAGGACCTCGGCCACCTGCATCAGGGAGCCGCTCCGCATCTTTTCGGAGTTTTCCTTGAATCTCCCTTTCCAGTCGCCTGCGGATTTACATCGGCCCTTCTGTAAGTATTCGAGAATCATGCCGATTTCGCTGTTCTTGGTAACACGCCGCAGTCCCACAGTCGCTACGCTGCTCAAGGGTACCATCACGCGCATACTGCTGGAGCTGAGCTTCAGCAAATAAAACATTTCCGGCTGACCGGTTAGGTTGCGCGTAGAAATCTGTTCCACGATGCCGACACCTTGGTTGGGATAGACAACCTTGTCGCCTATCTGAAATTGCATAAAATGCATGGGGCTCCTCGGAGGAAATGATGTGGGTGTCACGGAACTATTAATACTAACCTCGAACTTGTCAGAAGTCAACTGAATAGAACGAAAGGTAGGGACTCATTTTGAAGTGCCACGGCCTTCTTGGCCGTGGCCGGTCACGGGCGGGACGCCCGTGCCACGTCAAAATGAGTCCCTACCGAACCAAAGGCGGTGTAACTTCACGGTAACCGAACCCCATTGCTTCGCTGACCAAATTGCGTCGTCCCGATAACTTGAGAAAATGCGCACGTTCTCCAAAACGTACCTGCCGGCAAAGGCTCTGCATGGATCAGGCAGCAGACACACGGCGCGATGCATCGTATAATATCGTATAATAGGTTTGGATCATGTTTGGCAGGGCTTGGTGAAATGATTTTTAGACACTTGCTTTTGACGCTGGCCGTCGTGTTGTTTATTCCCAGCCAGATATTCTGGCTATGGCAATTGCGCGGGCTGGGCATAAGGTTCATTCGCCGCCGGTCGGTGCGGCGGTGGCTGGGCTGGGCTGGCATTGGCGTCTATCTGGCATTATTGGCTTTCAATGTGTTATGGCCCAAAACGGCTCCCGAGGCCGCCCACCTGACCCTCGCCGCGGCGCTGCTGGAAGCGCCCTTTCGCTTGTGGATGCTCGCTTCCCTGCTGGGGTTCGTGGTGTTTTTTGCCCTGTACCTCTGCATTTGCCTGGTGCGCGCGGTTTTTTGGGCATACCGGAAGTTGCTTCCCCCCTCGGACCTCGGCCGCGAGCCATTGCTTTCTCCTGGGCGCCGCCACTTTCTTACCCAGGCGGCCGTGGCCGTCAGCGCCACGCCTTTCGCCGCCTGCGCCTATGGGCTGCTTTACGAGCGCACGGAGATTGAGACCACGCATCTGCGCATCATGCTGCGGCGGTTGCCGAGAGCCTTTGACGGCTTCCGCATCGCCCAGATTTCCGATATTCATGTCGGCCCTTTCATGCCGGCGGTTGACATCCGCAGATGCGTAGCGATGGTGAATCAGTTGAAGCCGGATTTGGTGGCGCTGACCGGCGACTTCGTCACCTGGGAAGCCTCACCGGAGGCCGCGGTGGTGGAAGCCCTGTCCGGACTCAAGGCGCCCTATGGTATTTTCGGTTGCTTGGGCAATCATGAGGCGTGGGCCCACGTGGAAGACTCCATCACTCGCCTCTTCGCTGAGCGCGGGACCAAGATGCTCCGCCTTGAAAACGCGGCGATTGAATCGGCCGGCGAGCGCTTGAATTTGATCGGTGTCGATTACCAAACGCGTGGGCGCTTCGGCCCGCCGCGCGAGGGAATCGTGGGGAAATATCTGGAAGGAGTCGAGCCTCTCATGCTGCCCGGCGCCGTCAACATCCTTCTCAGCCATAATCCCAATACCTTCGACCGCGCCGCCGAACTCGGCATCGACCTGAGCCTGGCCGGCCACACCCACGGCGGCCAAATCACTCTGGAATATATTTCTCCGGACCTTTCGCCCGCCCGCTTGATCACAGCCTATGTGCGCGGATGGTTCCAAAAAGGCGAGTCCCAACTCTACGTCAATCGCGGCATCGGCACCATCTTTGCCCCCGTACGCGTCGGCGCCCCCCCGGAAATCACGATCTATGAATTGAAGCGCGGGTAGGGCGGACGCAGAAGCCTTCGGCTTTCAGCCGTCAGCTTTCAGCTCGCAGCGTTCAGCATCGTCCTGCCAACTGCCGAGCCCACATTTCTCCCCACGCTGGAGCCTTTTGGAGGTCTGCCGGGAGGGCGGGGCTTCACAGGCTTCTGAGAAACTCGGCGGCGCTGTCATTATCAGCACCGCCCTTTTATCCCATTGTCAGCACCACCCCGGCGCTTGGCGCGCCACCCCTCCTCATCTGAGGAGGGGAGCTTTTTAATAGCTCCCCTCCTGATTCAGGAGGGGTGGCGCCCTGGGCGCCGGGGTGGTTGTCCGCGATGGGGCGTTTTTCCGCAGCCTGTTCAGCCCCGCCAAAACCGCGTCCCCCACCCTTCCGAACCCGCCGTGAGAAATGCAGGCGAGGGCTTTCTGCCCACTGCCTACTGCCTACTGTATTCCGAGGGCTAGCCCGGAGCCAGTGCAGATCTGCGTTTCTTTGCGGGAGACGGGCTTCAAGCAAGGTGGTCCATGGTCAAGACGGACGAACCGTTCCGATCATAGAATGGGAAGCGTAGAGTTAGCCCGGATTTCTCACCACGACTCTGGAAGGGCGGGGCTTTACAGGCCGCGGAAAAAACTCGCCGGCACTGTCATTCTGAGCATTGACAGCCTTGCGGCTGCCCATGATGGGCAGAAACTCGGGCCGAGGAAGGGTAGCGACCTGTTTTTTAGGACCGCGGCTTTTCCTTGCCCATCGGGGACGAGCTCCGTGAAAACGTTAAAGGGGACATAGCGCCTTTGCCACGGTCGAAGATACGAATCGCTGTGGACAGTGGGGGGCAGTCGCAGCCAGGCCAGCAGGGTGCGGCACTTGGGACGGTGTTGATTCCTGGTGAGGGCGGCGATAATTTGCCGCGCGGATCGCTTCTACAATTCCTTCATGAAGCGGGCGATATCCCCCGCGGGTGGGGGTCGAATCAGCAGGCGAAAGTGCTCGGGCATTAACCCCCAGCCGATCAGCAGAAAGCCGGTTTCCTGCGGACTTGACGCAGACTCTCGACAAAAGTCCATTAGAAGCGCTGACAGGCAAATAGCCGGCTGCGGCGATAGGTGCTGCTGGTGATAAACTGCAATTGGCCAGGCTCGAAAGGGCGTCCGTAGATGGGCATAGCAAAAATATCGGCGAGCATGGCCCGAGACGTGAGCCGCAGAGCTGCGCTCGCTCCGCGCCAGCCGGCCACAAGATGTCCCAAAATAGTAACTCGGACCTCGCGACAATCCTTGCTGGCGCTGGACTCGGGGACCTGATCCAGTCGCTTCCGGCTGGCGCAACCGCTGCACACCCGCTGCCTCTCCCTCCGCCGGGCGGCGGTCAGAGTGGAGGAGGTGGAAATGTCAAGTAAGATCTGGGGACCGGCCACTCCTGTGGAACTGGTCGCCGTGAGCATCCTAGGGGCCACGGTTGCAGTCTTGACCCTTATCGGTTGGCTGCGTCTTTTCCGGCAACGGCGCCGGACTCGGGAAGTGCACAGATGGGCATTTCTGATTGGGCTTGGAACCCTAACCGCACACTTGGTGTTTGGCGGCATGCTGTTCAGCTTGCCGGACTGGGTGGTTCCGAACCATGATCGCGTTGGCGTATGCTGGTTCTCCGCTTCTCCCATTGTGATGCTGTTCGTCGTGGCGTGCGGCTGCGTCACTTGGCGAGCATCTGGCAAAACACTGGTGCTCGCCGGGCTTGGGGGATTGTCGCTTTGGGCCATAGTGGCTGTCACGGTTGCAATCTGACCCAGCAACGGAGGGCAGCGGGTAGCGCAGAGGTATTCGGCTCCGAGACGAATTCCTCTGCGGTTCTTAACATGATAACGAACACATATCCAGTAATACCCGATGACGAAAGGCCGCGGAGTGATTCGTCTCGGAGCCGAATGACTCTGTGCTACCTGCTTCGCTGCTGCTCAGGTTGACAGCGCCCTGGCGGCGCGGGCACCCGAGGCTCCTTCAACGATGGCGAGGACAACGACGATGATGAGGATGGCGGCGCTTGCGCCCCCCCCCGCGTGACACACTTCCCCGTATCGCTTATCGACCGTTTCAGGTTGGAACATGAATCAATTTGCCGCGCCGGAAGTTATTCAATGGCCCCATGACCCGACGGCCCGATGACCGCGACATTTTATATCTTGACAAATTAATCGAAGTGGTATAAATTAAATATGTAATGGATGTCAAATTTCACGCTTGCCCCGCGAAAGCCCTCCACCATGAGGCGGCCTTGATGCTTGGGGGAAACGAGTTGGGCCTGCCACCGGTGTGGCGGATTGCCAATATGTCCGCAATTTTCAAAGCGGCAGCCCGCATCCAAAAAAATGCCAAAATGAAGGTCGATCCCGAGGACTTATTGAAAGCAAAGGGACGGAAAGTGACAAAAAGTGTCATGGCCGATGGTTCGTTGAAAACAAACAGTTTATCTAATTTGCCGATGGATTGTTGAAAATAAAAGAGATAGACAAATTTAAGACCTCCGAAACCGCAGAAATCACCTCAATTCCCCGCTAGGCCGATAACTTAAAGAAAACAAGTAACTTGCAGTATACTGCTCCCACGAAGGCCGATGAGTGTATAAAAGGAAAGGACTTATACGTGGCACCCAGTGCTAGCCCGGATTTCTCACCACCGGTCTGGAAGGGCGGGACTGGAGCGGCCCGATTTGGACCATCCGGTCCACGCCGACTCTTCCTGTGACTTTCCGGTAGGGATTTGCCCCACGTCAAACATGTATTAATGAGAACTGCCAGACCCCGCTACGATAATATGGGGATCGATAATCTTTGGGGTGCCATCGGGCAGCACCACGGTCAGGGTGTATTTGTGGCATCGGACGTATTCGGGGCGAGTGTCTCTGGTATGGGCCGCCAGTTTGTCGGTGCCGCTCTGGTGACCCTGACAATCGTCGCCCGCACAGTAATCCCCGCTGCCAAATTTGGGATCGAAGGGAGTCTCATCGAAATGGATGACGACACGCTTTACCTTCCCTCGCGTGTGAACCACCTGCCAGTCCACCGTATCGTTACGGCATACAAAGATTCCGTCGTCACTCCCATGCAGCCCGTCCGCATACACGCTGATGGATTTGCTGCCGCACGAGGCATTCGCAGGTTTTGCGCACGTGGCTTCTTCCTCGTGGCCACCGATGGGAGAAGGCATTAGGATCCACCCCATACCGATCAGCGCCGAAATCAGAATAGCGGAAACACGTCCATTGAGCCTCATCTCAGTTCCTCCTTCATGCTTCGCCAGGTTAAGGTACGTTCAGCAAGGTTCGATAGCGCGGCTCGGATTGTAGGTTGGAGAAGGTGGGGGTGGCGCGAACCGTGGCCGGAGAAATTCCACCCCCCAGGGCCTTCTTCAGCATTGTCAACGCAGATTCAACATCCCCGATCTGGTCATAAACTATCGCCGCCGTGAAGGCCACCTCGGCGTTCTTGGGGCCAAGGCAAAGCGCCCGTACAATACCATTCAACGCAAGTTCCCTCTCGCCCAGCATCGCGTGATATTGGGCGATATAGCTTAGCAGGGCGGCATCGCTGGGATTGACCTCATACTGCTTCGTCGCTAAAGCGATGGCGTGACGGTATGCCGGGGTTGAGTCGTCGCGTCTGCCCGGAATCCAATAGTAGGCGTCACCAAGGTTCCCCCAAACGTCGTAGTGGCGATCATCCAGCTTTAGTGCGCGCTCGTAGCTGTCAACCGCATCTGCGAACCGCCCCTGGTTGAAGTAAGCCGTGCCCAGGTTCGAGGACGATTGATAGGTCGGGCGTATGGCAATGGAGTGGCTAAAAATGGGTATGGCATTTTCATAGTTGCCGATGTCAACATAAGCGCCACCGAGATTGCTATAACCGATGTAGGAATCAGGAGAAATCTTGACCCCTTGCGAAAAAAGCCGAATCGCATCGGCGTAACGAGCGCGGCGATAGTAGAACAGCCCCAGCCAGTTGTAGCAGGCCGCATCTTGTGGGCGCAGACTGATCGCCTGCTGAAAGGTTCTTTCGGCATCGTCCATTCGCCCCAGGCCTTCGTAGGCAGCTCCCAGCCCCACGTAGGAGGCATCGCTCGTGGGCTCCAACGTAAGCGCCTTCTGGAATTGCTCCGAGGCTTCCTGGTACTTCCCCGTGCCGTTGTCGATAAGCCCGAGGCAAACATTTCCAGCCACTCCGGCGTTTCCCAGTTCCGTTGCCTTCGCGCAGGCCTCGCGGGCTTTCGTGACCCACTGAGCGTCCGCGGTGTGTTCGTACTTTCTCCAGTACGCCTCTCCCAGGCCGGCGTACGCCAGGCCGTCTTGAGGGTCCACCGTGAGAGCGCGCCCGAAAACCGCAATGGCATTCTCCACAAACTCAGGTTTATGGAATTCCTCGAGATAGCCCCGACCGCGCAGGTAGTAGGCGTAAGCGTCGGGTTTCGTAGTGCCCTGATTTACGAACGACGGCTGCTCCGCCGGCTGCAGCTCAATCTCCAGCATCCGCAGCACCCCGGAGGCGACGAGCGCCTCAAGGCCAATGGGGTCGGACGCGGCCGCGACGAACTCGTTCGCTCTTAGTTGCCGATTGCTGGCCGCATCGATCAGCACAGGCACGACGTGCACGGTGCCTCCGGCCTGCTGCCAGCTTCCTTCGATCACCAGGTTCACACCAAATTCCTTAAGGGCGTCGGTGGCTGTCGTCACGTGCCTGGCCCGTACTTCACTCACAGGGACTACCTGGAATTGTGGTCTTTCCGTGAGCTGAGTAAGTTTGGCGCTCAATACCTCGCAGAGTCCATCGGCAAAAGCCTTGGTGCTGGCATCCGCACCTGCCACCGAGAAGGGCAACACGGCCACCTGCTTCTGTTCCGGAACCGGGTGCAGCGCTCGATTTACCCAGGGCCGCACCAGGGTTACCGCCATCCAGGCCAGGATCGCCAAAAGAAGCACGGCTCCTATGGCGAATGCCTTTCGGCGGCTTATCAGACCGGCGCGGACCGAAAGCGGAGTCACTTCCCACGATTTGGTTTCCTGCACTGATCGCAAGTCCCGCAACAATTCTGCCGCGTCGGAATAGCGTTGCGCTGGGTCCGGGTGGAGCATCTTCTTGACGATGAGATCAATCGCCTGCGGGGGCGCCGTGCGATTTGGAAGCGATTCCCCTGTGGCAGCAGAGTTCGGGACGCTGGACTGCCGGGGACGCCTCCCGCCACAAACCTCATAGAGCGTGACACCGAGAGAATAAATATCGGACCTGGCATCCGGAATAGCACCCGCCAGGACCTCAGGAGCCATGTAATTCAGGGTTCCGACCAGGCCCTCGGGCTGCACGCAGGAAGTCGTAGCCCCGGCATCCTCGAAGAGCAGCCGTTTGGCAATGCCAAAATCGAGGACCTTCACCTGTCCCGCGGGTGTCAGCATAATGTTTTCAGGTTTGATATCGAAGTGGATCACTCCCTTCTGGTGGGCCGTCAATAGCGCGCTCACGCACTGGATTGCAATATCGAGAAATTCGACGGTCGGCGGGGGAGAGGCAATCCTCTGACGCAGGGTAGTCCCCTCAATGTACTCCATAAGAAGGAACGCCTCGCCGTCCTCTTCCAGAACGTCGTAGACTTGCGCAATGTGCGGATCATTGAGCGAGGAAGCTCGCTGGGCTTCGCGGAGAAGGCTTCGGTAGCGCTCGTCCGACCGCATTTGGGCGGGCAATCGCTTCAGAGCCACGCACGCTTCAGTTTTGGGTCGTCGGCCAGGAATACCTCTCCCATTCCGCCGGCGCCCAGCCTGGCTCGGATGCGAAACCGGCCTTGGATCAGTTTGCCGGTCATAACTCCTTCTGTCGTTGGGGAGCTCAATTCGGTGCCTTATATACCAACTTCATCCTTAGGAGTGATGATATTTTTCGTGCCGCCATCCGCCGAAACGTTGTCAGGGAGCATTCTGCAATATATTAGGTCAAGCTTGTCCAAATTGCGCAGCGTTCAGTGATGCATGGCCTGCGGCTTCGCCGCTTGCTGTGCGGAAAGGCTGGGCCTTTCCGTCGGGCGAGAACACCAACCAACCTCATCCGCGCCGCCTGGAAGGCATAGCCTTCCAGGCGGCGCGGATGAGAAATAATCATGGGACTTGGCCCGGAAAGGCGGAGCCTTTCCGCACAGCGGAGCGGCAGAGCCGCA
>JBEKQO010000003.1:0-68782 GCA_049519635.1 Terriglobia bacterium
ATGCGATCCGTATTTGAAGGATTGGGAATTGGTCAAGAATCTGGGTAGCTCTGATCTGGACCAGAAACTCTCTGCGGTGGGATGGAGCTTTTTCTACATGGCCGGTGAGGTCAATGCGATGGCCTTCGGGTCGGATTTAGAAAAGACGACCCACAGGGCGGTTAAGAAGGTTATTGCCAACATGAAATCGGACAGATTCAACTGCCTGGAAATCTCTCGCGTGTCCGCGAAAAGTTTCCTGGGGTTGCCCTACGTCACCGTCGCTGGCCATCCGCGACATATTCAGGAAAGCCTATATCTCTTCCACGCCAAACCCATTTCGGCATGGGATCATGCGCAGTTAGCCACCGTCTGACCAGAAGCGCAATCGTAAAGGTTCCAAGTCCCCTGAAGAAGGACTCCAAATGATCAACGCTCGCAGACTAGCGGTTTCAGTCTTGGGGGGCTTGCTGGTGGCGGCCCCCTGGGTTTGCTCGCAAAATGGGAAACCGTCTGCGGCGAAGGTGAACGTCATACAACCTCTGGCGATCGAGGAAATGGGGTTGCAGCACCGGCGCGTCCTCGACGGTTGGCTGCAAGCGGCCCCTGTTTCGGCGCCGGCTGTGGCCGCTCCGGATCTTTCCCGTTACCGGAATTTTCAGTTTGGAGAGACACTGACTGCACTGGCGAAACAGGCGGGCCTGGCATTATCTGACGCGAAGGTGATCCATGAACGTCCTGCGGTCATTCAAGAACTGGAATGGCCGATCTGGCTCTCGGGCGCCTCTTCTTCGCAAACGGATCCGGTCAAGACTGTCCTGTTCAGCTTTTATAACGGGGAACTCTTTCGAATCGTGGTCATTTACGATCGGGGTGAAACTGAAGGACTGACCGCAGGGGACATGATCGAAGCGATTTCAGCCAAGTACGGAACTGCCACCAAGCCTGCTGACACCGAGATCACCTTTTCTTCAGCTCAAGTTTACGATGACAGCGAACGCATCCTCGCTTGTTGGGAAGACGCCCAGTACTCATTTAACCTGTATCGTTCCACCTACCAACCCACCTTTGGAATAATTGCATTTTCGAAAAAACTGGATGCCCTGGCTCGAGCCGCCACCGCACAAGCCAACCGGTTAGATATGCAAACGACTCCGCAGCAGGAGATTCAGAGTCAACAGAGGGACGACGCGAAGAACCGTGAATTGCTGGAAAAGGCCAGGCAAGTGAACAAGCCAAACTTCCGCATTTAGCGCTCGATTCGAGACTTCCCCAGCCGTGCTATTCCATTGCGGCCAATACTTCGTCGACCGGTACCGTGGCGAACGTTGTGGCGTAGTCGGACATCCCGTAGGGAATAATGAGCTGCCGGTCATGTAGAAGGCTGCCGCAGGAGTAAACGACGTTGGGGACGTAGCCTTCGCGCTCGCTTTTGTTGGGCTTGATGAGCGGTTCACGCAGGCGCCCAATGACCTTGGTGGGGTCGTCAAGATCGAGCAGAAAAGCGCCGATGCAATATTTCCGCATTGGACCCACGCCGTGACTGATCACCAGCCAGCCG
This sequence comes from Terriglobia bacterium, assembly GCA_049519635.1. Lineage (GTDB taxonomy): Bacteria > Acidobacteriota > Terriglobia > UBA7540 > UBA7540 > Bog-366. The sequence goes on from JBEKQO010000003.1 coordinate 1,541, forward strand.
GCTTCGGTTTCGATCGGAGAGCCGCAATTGCCCAACTGGATGAATTCCCACGGAAAAGATGGCTCCAGGACAAGCTGCATGGTGTGCCAGAAGTGCAGATGGTCGGAGAACATCACGTAGATGTTTTCGGCATCCTGCCGGCCCAGCATCACATAGAGCCCCTTGATCTTGCGTGGGAAAAGTGCCATACCTTTGTTCTCGACGGCCGGGCCATTGAGCGTGAAGAACTTGAAATCAAGAAAGTTGGAAGTTTCCAGGAACTGCGGCAGGATCATCCTGCCGTCGTAAGCCGTGTAAGTGGCGTAATAAGTCCGCGTGCCGTCATCGTTGTGAAAAAGAACAAAGCGGGCGTCCTCGATCCCGTTGCTCTGCGAGGGGGTGGCGGGGAATAACACGCGTTCCGACAATTGTGAGTCGGGCGAAAATTGCACTTCATAATTCGATTGGGCCAGCATCAGGGTTTCTCTGGCTACGGTTTTGGTTTCCTTATCAGGCATGTGGAGGCGCGCGACTTCAAGACTGACGCAGGTGCGCAGATCATCCATCGTGAATTTGTCCCCCAGGCATTTGAGAACCTGCTGATTAAACCCGCCTGCCAGGCCGAGTTCCTTGAGCTTCCGTTCGAACAGTGGCTTTTCGTAAATCGCATTGGAAACTTGCATCGGTTCAAGGCTGAAGCGGTTTGGCGCGTCGACCGTGACATTGTTATTGGCGTCCAGGATGCCGGTGCGAAAGGTGATGGAGGAAATGTGCCCTTCGGCCGTGGCCCGCAGGCTCAGAATGAAACGCATTGAACCGGGCGGGAGGCCCGATTGATCCGGGTGCGGTACGATGGAGGGATTGAACAACGCCGCAGCCTCGAGTGAAAACTCGTGAGTGAAATATCCCCCCAACAACAACATCCGCTCTTCCGACGGGACCTGGCCATTGAGCAAATACGGCCGGATCTGCTCAAACTGCCGTTTGAGAAACTCGCAGACCTTCGGGTGGCGGTCACCAAATTCGGCCCGCACCTGCTCCAGCAGCGCATGGACTTCGCATTCGGGAAGAGCCATGACTCGCGCGCAGATCTTGACGGAGCGCTGGTCGCTCATGAGGCGGAACGGCCGGGCCAACACACGCGTGCGGTCCGGTTGCAACGAGACGTCGGTGCGTTGGAGATTGATAGTTTTCATAGGATGATCGAGGCTAAGAAGTTGGCTCATTGAACACCGTCACTGTGTCTTGCATATGTTTCATTTCCGCCAGCGACAAGAGGAACGCCAGCGTTGATTCTGCTCCCTGGTTCCCGTTAACTCGATCCACATGCAAGGCGTCGCGGCAGCCGCCGCTATTAACGGAGTGAAGTTCCAACCCCAGGTCGTTCCAGCCCAAAAACCAGTCGAAGGCGCGGTGAGCCTGCTCGTACCACCACGCATCCGACGTCGCGCGATAGGCCTCAAGACAAGCCGACACCATCGCGTAAGCCTCGATTGGCTGCTGGTCGAAGCTCGAACGAGTGCCGCCACGGCGATAGAATCCGTTGCTGCCGATGGGCCGGAAGTGCCCGTCCTCCGAGGTTTGCAATTCCACCAGCCAACGTAAGGCCTTTAGGCCTCGATCAAACACTTTTTGATGTCCGTTAACGCGCCCGCTGAGAATCAGGGCGTGCGGGAGCTTGGCATTGTCGTAAGTGAGCCCCTCTTCAAACCAGGGCCAATCCGGACGGGAGGTCTTGTCGAAAATATCCATCAGTCGCCCAATAAGCACTTCGCGAATTTGGCCGACCGAACGGTCGCCGCTCAGACGACGTAAATATTCGTAGATGCCGATGAGGCAGAATGCCCATGCGCGTGGCGAGGTGAACTCTGTCACCACGGGCAGAGCCTGGGCGAGAAGTCGCCCGGCCATAATCTGAAAACTCCGATGTGGGGAGCGGCCCACCCCCACGCCCAGCGCCCAGAGTGCGCGGGCGTGAGAATCCTCAGATCCATGATCATCAAGCCAGCGGCGGTCGAAGCTCATGAAGTTATGGAACCGTTTCGTTTTGTCATCAAAGGCATGATTCAGGAAGGCGGCATAAGTGGTGGAAAGCGTCCGCACCCGCGCCGGTTCTTCTCTCAACTCTTCGAGCAGCGTGGAAAGAATGAAGGCACGGGCATTGTCGTCAGTGCAGTATCCCTCGGAAAAGTTCGGCACGGTGAAAATGGCGTGTTGGAAGATGCCGGTCGAATCGGTCATCCGGGAAAGATGGTCCAGTCTTATCTCCGGCAACTCCCGCGGTTGCTGGTCGAGAGTCTTGGTGGCGAATAACTTTCGGGACAACAGGGAGCCCTGGAGGCGCGCCTGTTCGAAGGAGCGCATGTAGAGGCGCGCCGTGTTGCTCCACACCATTTCCCGGCCCAACTTATAAGCGTTCTTGCGAATGGCATGGCGGCGCGTCGGGTCGCGCAGCAAGCCGGCGACCTCGCACGCGATGGCCTTGGAATCTCCAAACGGCACCAGAATACCGCGTTCTTCCGCCAGCAATTCCGCTGCGTGCCAGTAGGGAGTGGAAACCACGGCCTTACCGGCGCCAAACGCGTAAGACAGCGTGCCCGAGGTGATTTGCGCTTCGTTGAGGTAGGGCGTCATGTAGATGTCCGCCGCGCCAATGAACTCCTTCAACTCCTCGAGTTCTACGAAACGGTTGTAGAAAATGACGTTCTTTTCGACCTTGTTCCTCTTGGCCAGGATTTCCAGGCTGAGACGATAGGCCTCACCACGTTCCTTTAACTCGTGGGGATGCGTCGCGCCCAGGACGATAAAAACGACGTCCGGAAATTCCGCCAGAATCTGGGGAAGAGCGTTTAGCACATGCTCAATTCCCTTGTTGGGAGAGAGCAGCCCGAAGGTGAGCAACACACACCTTCCTTCCACGCCAAACTGGTCCTTGTAATAATTGGGATCGACAAACGGTATGTCAGGGATGCCATGCGGAATAATGTCGATCTTGGCGGGCGGGGCCTTGTAAATATCCTGCAACATCTGGCGTCCGCGCTCGGTCATGACCACCAGCCGGGTCGAGCGCGCCACCAGTTCCTGCATCACGCGCCGCTGTGTGTCGTTGGGCTCGCGTAGGATTGTATGGAACGTGGTGACAACGGGCATTTTCAGTTCGCGAACCAGCGCGAGTACATGGCGGCCACTGGGTCCGCCGTAAATCCCAAATTCGTGCTGAATGCAGACGATGTCCACGTTATTGATGTTGATGAAGTCCGCGGCGCGCTGATAGGACAGCAGATCCTGCTCTTCAATCTCGAAGCGAACGACGTCCGGATACTCATACCCGCCTTCAATGTCATTTACCGGCACCGCGAAGCACTGGCTTTGGGGGTGCTCTGCCGCCACCGAGGTGAGCAGGTCGGACGTGAAGGTGGCGATGCCGCACTTGCGTGGCAAGTAGTCACCGAGAAACGCTATTTTTCGGATTGTGGGAGGCGCTGTTTCCATATGTTCGCCCATTTGCCTTCACTGTCGGCGCGATACTTGATCCATTCTGACGGGGGCGCAGTCGAACCCCAGGCAGCACCTTGTGGGGGGGGCCAAGGAATGCCAGTCTGGAGTGGATGCCCGCCGAAGGTAAATCAGCCGTGGCGGCAGCGCTCCCCCCAACGTTGAGATTGTTTCCCTCTCGCCTAGGTCTTAGGCGCAATCAGCTTCGCAAGCAACGCATTCAATAACTCCGAGGGATCGGGGAAAGCAATTGCGATGTCCTTCTCAGTCCCTACTTCCGCCAACGGCTGGAGCTCACCACGCCCTCCTATAGCATCTATGGTATGAGTCTTGAAGTCTGTACACTTTTGCTCAGCGGGCAAAGGGTCAGAGGTCGCGGCACGTTTGCCTCCCGAGCGTTGTGCGGGACTGCCCAGAGGCATTTTCAACGCCCGAGGGTGGCAACGAGGTTTTCCATCATTGGCATTTCTCCGCACGGATGCGGGAGGAGTCTTGGCCTGACCGGCGTGTTACGGAAGGACTGCGGACGGCGGGGCACCGGGTCCTTCCAACTGCGGTCTGTGGGAATGCAAGGGACCGCTTGATTCCCCCAGGCTGATAAACAGAATGGGGGAATGGGTGCGCAACAATGACTTCACTCGCCTTGCCTAGTCCTCATTGGTTGCAGCGGTGAGTTCGAAGAAATGGTGCCCCATGATCGCGAGAGTGATAGCCTTGCTAAAATGGTGCCGATGGTGGCTTAGGGATTCAACAAAGAATTTCCAATACTCCTGGCGGTAGTTGCTGAGCAAGCCTTGCCGCCAGAGTGAGCGGCCGAGCGCCATTATATCTGCGAGGTCGATCGGCGAGCGCGACCCGCGGCCTAGCTGCCCCAAGAAGGCCGAGGCGCGTTGGAAGTACTCCCGCGGGCTGTAAATAGTCTGCAGGATGCGCCGGTAGCCATCCAGCAATTCCTGCGTATCCATGCGCGGGATGAAGTTCAGGTCGGCAAGCGTGTTGTTCCCGAGGCTGGATTTGATGAGGCGTCCCTCCGCTTTGAGCCGCCGCCACAACTGGGTATTCGGCAGGGCCGTGAGCAGCCCGACCATGGAAAGGGGAATAGCGGCTTCGCGGATAAAGGCGATCTGGCGGTCAAAAACATCGGGCGGGTCATTATCAAAACCTACGATGAAGCCTGCCATCACTTCCATTCCGTAAGCCTGAATCAACTTCACACTTTCGAGCAGATCCTTGCGGAGATTCTGGAATTTGGTGGTTTCCTTCAAACTCTCGACCACCGGCGTCTCAATGCCCAGGAAGACCCGCGTGAAATGCGCCTCACGCATCAAGGCCAGCATTTCTTCGTCTTCCGCCAGGTTCATGGAAGCCTCGGTGTAAAGCGAAAATGGAAACTTGTGATCGTGCATCCACTGGACGAGGCGGGGAAGCAGAAGCTTCACGTTTTTCTTGTTACCAATGAAGTTGTCATCCACCATGAAAACAGAGCCGCGCCACCCCAGCCGGTGAAGCTGGTCGAGTTCCGCGCACACCTGATCGGGGGTCTTCGTTCTCGGCCGCCGGCCGTAGATTTCGATGATATCGCAGAATTCACAGGTGAAAGGGCAGCCCCGTGAGTACTGAAGCGACATGGAACTATAGCGGCGCATGGGCGCTATGTGCAGGTCCGGCAGCGGCACCTTGGTGACGTCGGGCCAATCCTTTTTAGAGTAGCGGGGCTGGGCCTCCCCCCGTTCGAGGTCTGCGGCGAGTTGGTGGATAATCTCCTCGGCTTCCCCTTCCACGGCGTGGTCGGCTTCGGCAATGGCGGGGTCCTTGGCACTCACAATCGGGCCGCCGACCACCGTGCGCAACCCATGACGCTTGGCGCGCGCGATTTGCTCCTTCATCGAGGGTCCCTGTACAATCATGCCGCTCAGGAAGACGACATCTGCCCACGCCAGGTCGGAGTCCTTGAGGCGGCGCACGTTCAGATCCACGAGCCGCCGTTCCCAGTGCGTTGGCAGCATCGCCGACACGGTGAGTAAACCCAAGGGAGGGAATGCCGATCTTTTTCCTTCAAATGGCAAAGCGTGCTTGAAGCTCCAGAACGTGTCCGGAAACTCCGGGTAGATCATTAAAACCTTCACGAAAACCTCCGCCCCAATTCGGATGATTCACGCAGCTGGCAAAGCGAAGCGCCATGGGTGGGAGCCACGCCGGAATTCTTTCGGGATTATCCTCTTAGCTTCCCTTGTGGCTGACGGTAGACCCAGGTTTTTCGTTGTTAAAACCCCATGTAATGATAAGAGCATATATAGGGGCCTGTCTGTTCAAAAGTGCTCACCTTGGCGGAAAATCATTCCTATGGGCGGATGTGCCGAGTCAAGTTTGGGCGCAAGTTCCAATTCTCGCTCCCGCGGGATCGCAGCTTCCGGCTATTAACCTCGCGCCGGGTGCGTCCTGGTTGCGACGGGCGTCTCTAGTTTCGCCCGGTCCTTCACTATCGCCCGAGGAGACCGGCGTCAAGGCGTACGGTCGCGAGATCGGCCCTTCGGTGCTCTGGCCCCTGGCACCAAGCTTTTCGCGTTCTTGCCTAAGGAGAACTGCTTCGCTTTTGACACGAGTTTCTGAGACTGGCGAACGGTTTCCTCTTCCCTCGCATTCGTGCGTGCAGCGATCTCCCCTTTTTCCGTTGTGTTTGGCATATCCTTTGGCCTCTCACTTCTTCCGTGCAAGACATTCAGTTTTACCCAGACCCGCCACCCTCACCTGGCTAGGCCTTATTGCGCCACCGAACCTTAGAGACTCAGGATGGGAGGGAACATCAACGATCCCCGCGGGTTTGTGGTTACTCCCACTGTTGCAAACTCTCGATCTGCTTTCTGAGGGACGCCACCCTGTCGTCTATTTCCTCAGCCTCGGCCTCGAGATTGGGAGAGGTTGTTCTCAGCTTCCGGGCATGGTGTTCCAGTTGATTGGCATCGTGCATGAGTGCGTCAATAATCGGCTTTAATTCCACTTTCATGATTGCTTTACTCCTCAAGGATTGGTCCTTCCGGAGCAGAAGCGCTGGGGACAGTCCGCCCACTCCAGGAACCGCGCACCAGATGCTAGCCAATACTGCCTGGCACGTCTGTTCAGAATTGCTCACGGTCTCCGCTTCGCCGATGGGGGAAGGCTTCGGCAGCCAAGCTGTTGGCTAGGGAAAAGCGACCATGAGCAATTTGATACATCCAATATAGCACAGGGCCTGCATACTCCGGACGTGCGCGCTCGGTGGTGCCGCCCGGTCAAGAAATATAGGGACGCATTCTCCGCCCTGACGGAAAAAGGAGTATGGAATTATGACGACAAACACCCTTTCGCCAGAATTGCTCCACAAAATGGATGCGTATTGGCGCGCCGCTAACTATCTGGCGGTCGGGCAGATTTATCTTTACGACAATCCGCTGCTGAAGCGGCCGCTGACGCTCGCGGATGTGAAGCACATGCTGCTGGGGCACTGGGGCACGACTCCGGGGCAGAACTTCATTTACGTGCACTTGAACCGGGTGATCAAGAAATATGACCTCGACATGATTTACGTCTCCGGCCCCGGGCACGGGGGCCCGGCCGTTGTAGGCAACACTTACCTGGAGGGGACATACAGCGAGATTTATCCCAACATCAGCCAGGATGAGGCTGGGCTGCGGAAGCTCTTTCTTCAGTTTTCCTTTCCCGGAGGAATTCCCAGCCACGCATCACCGGAGTGCCCGGGGTCGATCCACGAGGGGGGCGAACTGGGCTACTCGCTCAGCCATTCATTCGGGGCGGTGTTCGACAATCCCAACCTCATCGTCGCCTGCGTAGTCGGCGATGGCGAGGCGGAAACCGGACCGCTGGCCACGGCGTGGCATTCCAATAAATTTCTCGATCCGGCCACGGACGGTGCGGTGTTGCCCATCCTGCATCTCAACGGCTACAAGATTTCCAACCCGACCGTGCTTGCGCGTATCACCCACGAGGAATTGGAACAGTTGCTCCGCGGCTACGGTTGGACGCCCTACTTCGTCGAGGGACACGAGCCCGCGCTGATGCATGAAGCCATGGCGGCGACGCTCGACAAGGCGGTGGAGAAGATCAAACAAATCCAGCAGGACGCCCGCGTCCACGGCAACATCGGGCGGCCGCGCTGGCCGATGATTGTCCTCAATTCGCCCAAGGGCTGGACGGGGCCGAAGGTGGTCGATGGTTTGCAGGTCGAAGGCACCTTCCGGGCGCACCAAGTACCGCTCTCCGACCCGGCCGCCCACCCTGAACATCTCAAGCTGCTCGAAGATTGGCTGAAGAGCTACCGGCCGGAGGACCTCTTCGATGAAGAGGGCCGCCTGAAGCCGGAACTGGCAGAGATCGCACCCAAGGGCGAACGACGAATGGGCGCGAATCCCCACGCCAACGGCGGCATTCTGCTCCGCGACCTGCGGATGCCTGATTTCCGCGACTACGCGGCTGATGTACCCGCACCGGGGGCGCCCGGAATCGGCGACACGCATGTGCTCGGGCCTTTCCTCCGCGATGTAGCCAAGCTGAACATTGAGCAGCGGAATTTCCGTGTCTTTGGCCCTGACGAAACGCTCTCCAACGGCCTGGAAGCACTCTTTCAAGCGACCAAACGCCAATGGGACGCGGCCACTGTGCCCAACGACGAATTTCTCGCGCCCGCTGGACGCGTGATGGAAATGCTCAGCGAGCACCAATGCGAAGGCTGGATCGAGGGCTATCTGCTCACCGGGCGGCACGGGCTCTTCAATTGCTACGAGGCGTTCATCCACATTGTCGATTCGATGTTCAACCAGCACGCCAAGTGGTTGAAGGTTACATCGGGACTGCCGTGGCGCCGGAAGATCTCGTCGTTAAACTACCTGCTGGCCTCGCATGTCTGGCGCCAGGATCACAATGGCTTCACCCACCAGGATCCCGGATTCATCGACCATGTTGTAAACAAGAAGGCCGAGGTCGTACGCGTCTACCTTCCGCCGGATGCCAACTGCCTTCTGTCGGTGATGGACCACTGCCTGCGCAGCCGGCATTACGTCAACGTGGTCATCGCGGGCAAACACCCGGCGCCGCAGTGGCTCTCGATGGACGCCGCGGTCAAGCACTGTACCGAAGGCATCGGAATTTGGCAGTGGGCCAGCAACGACCAGGGCGCCGCACCCGATGTTGTCATGGGCTGCTGTGGTGACGTGCCCACCCTGGAGACGCTCGCCGCCGTTTCCATCCTGCGCGAGCATCTGCCCGAATTGAAAATCCGAGTCGTCAACGTCGTCGACCTCATGAAGCTCCAGCCGCAATCCGAGCACCCGCACGGGTTAAGCGATATGGATTTCGACGATCTCTTCACCAAGGGCAAGCCGGTAATCTTCGCCTTCCACGCCTACCCGTGGTTGATTCACCGGCTGACTTACCGCCGCACCAACCACAACAACATCCACGTCCGCGGCTACAAGGAAGAGGGCACCATCACCACGCCTTTCGACATGACGGTGCTAAATGAACTTGACCGCTTTCATCTCGTAATGGACACCATCAACCGCCTGCCGCAGACTGGCGACAAGGGCATCTACCTGAAGCAGCAGCTCAAGGACAAGCTGATCGAGCACAAGCAATACATCGACAAATTCGGTGAGGACCTGCCGGAAATCCGGAACTGGAGGTGGAGCAACCCCCAATGAACTCCCAAGAGCTAATAGGCACTTCCAAGACGCTGGTCGCCGGCGACAAGGGCTTGCTGGCGATGGACGAAAGCAATCCAACCTGCAACAAACGATTTGCCCGGTTGGGGATTCCCCAGACTGTGGAGGCCCGGCGCGCCTATCGGGAGTTGATTGTGACCACGCCCGGGCTGGGTGAGTCCATTAGCGGCGCGATCCTCTACGACGAGACAATCCGCCAGCACAAGAAAGATGGAACTCCCTTCCTTAAAGTCATCACGGATGCGGGAATCATTCCCGGCATTAAGGTTGACGCCGGTGCAAAGGACCTGGCCGGTCATCCCGGCGAGAAAATAACTGAAGGTCTGGACGGATTGCGCGACCGGCTGGCCGAATACTCTCAGATGGGGGCCCGTTTTGCCAAGTGGCGCGCGGTGATTGCCGTAGGCGATGGCATTCCCAGCCGGGGTTGCATTGAGGCCAACGCGCAGGCACTAGCTCGTTATGCCGCTTTGTGCCAGGAAGCCGGACTGGTCCCCATCGTTGAGCCGGAAGTGCTCATGGACGGCGAGCATACCCTGGAGCGGTGCGGCGAGGTGACAGAGGAAGTCCTGCGAACGGTATTCAACCACCTTTACACACAGCGGGTAATGCTGGAGGGCATGATCCTGAAGCCCAACATGGTGGTTCCCGGATTGACCTGCCCCAAGCAAGAAACGGTGGATGCGGTGGCCGATGCCACGGTGCACTGTCTCTCGCGAGCCGTCCCCGCTGCCGTTCCGGGGATTGCGTTCCTGTCGGGCGGCCAATCCAGCGAATTGGCCTCGGCCCGTTTGAATGCCATGAATGGCAGATTCAAGTCGCGGTTGCCTTGGGCATTGGCGTTTTCGTTTGCCCGCGCCATCCAGCAGCCGGCGTTGGAGATTTGGCGGGGCGATGAGGCCCGCGTGTTGGCGGCGCAGCAAGCTCTTTATCATCGAGCCAGTTGCAACCGGGCGGCGCGTCGTGGCGAATACAGTGCTGCCATGGACAAAACATGATCATGACACCCTGGAAACCTGTGGCGAATCCACCGGCATACTACCCGCCACCGCTAAGACTTGCCTGTAATTCGTAACTGGATATGGGTGGGTCCGGGTAATCACAACGCCGCCCCGAGATCATCCGGGATGATATTGAGAAGGGAGGAAACCCATGAATGAGAATAAGCACAATCATCAACAGCACGGGGCTCCGGATCGCGACAGCGTTCCTCACGAACACCGTCCTTACTGGGTACGTGCGCATCGTGATTGGCGTTTTTGGGGTGCCGTGTTTTTAATGCTTGCGGCCATGACGATCTATGCGATGAGCTATAACTTGCCGTGGCGTCCCCGCGCCCACGTGCAGCAGCCGCTTTCCGGCGCCGTCGGAAAATAGCGGAACTCCATCGGCGTTCTCATCCAGGGAATTATCACCAATGAAGACGCAAGGTTTAGGAGTACGGCGCAGGCGCTAACGGCCGGTGGCGAGGGCCTGCTGGGGATGGCTGAGAAGAAAGAGTCACACTATGAGTCAAACACTTTTGTACCCCCTGCGATTCGCACCGATTTACGAGTATCGTCTCTGGGGCGGCCGGCGTTTGGCCGACCTGCTCAGCGCGCCACTCCCGGGAGACGGCCCGATCGGCGAAGCGTGGATCCTCAGCGACCGTGATGACCATATGAGCCGCGTTGCCAATGGACCGCTCAATGGACGGACCATTGGCGAGGTGCGGGAGCAGTTTCCGGAGCAATTAATGGGAAAGTTAGCCCATCGTTTTCCCCGATTCCCACTATTGCTGAAGTTCCTCGACGCGCATGAAATGCTCTCGGTCCAGGTGCATCCCTCGGATGCGCATACAGACCTGCTGCCGCCCGGTGAGACCGGGAAGACTGAAGCATGGGTGGTGCTGGAAGCGGGGACGGAAAGTCGCATCTATGCGGGTCTGAAGCCAGGTACCACTGCGGACGATCTGCGGCGGGCGCTGACAAACGGCGCGATGGCGGACTACCTTGCATGCTTTACTCCGAAGCCCGGCGACGGCGTCTTTATACCGGCTGGGACGGTTCACACTCTGGGCGGCGACGTCGTGGTGTTTGAGATTCAGCGGAACAGCGACGTGACGTTTCGCCTGTATGACTGGGGCCATATTGACGCCAAGACAGGCAAGCCGCGGGAACTCGAAGTCGATCAGGCGCTTGCCTGCATTGATTTTGCAGACGCTGCGGCCGGTCTGAAGGCGCCTGTGGTGGAGGCCACGTCGCCGGTGGAACGCGAAAGAATCTTTCAATGTGAGTATTTCTGGCTGCGGCGCCTGCGCGGGCAATCGCCTTTTACCGTCGGCGCGGTAGGCGTGCCGCGCGTGCTGGTGTGCATTGAGGGAGCGGGGCAAGTGGAGCACGGCGGCGCCACTTATGCCGTCGGAAAGGGCGACGTATGGCTCTTTCCGGCAGTAGTCGGAGCTTGTACTGTTCGGCCGCACAGCGCAGTAAGCTTATTGGAAATAGCGATACCGGAATAGCTCGCAACCGGGTAAAAGCGGGATGCCTGGCAGGTTCGTAAACTTCAAATCGGTTTTTTCGCGACGGTTTTGAATGACGGGACTTCACCCCGCCGTTATAAGGTCTTCCCGATTCTTCCCGTATCCCGCGCCCCGCGCAGATTGCAGCCGCAATCTGCGCGGAGAGAGGGACGAACAAAGAGTAGGAGTCGTGGTTTCGGTGGGGCTAAACGGGCTGCGGAACAACTCGCTGGCGCTGTCATTCTGAGCATTGACAGCCTTGCGGCTGCCCAGGATGGGCAGAAACTCGGGCCGAGGAAGGGTAGCGCGGTCCTGTTTTTTAGGTCCGCGGCTTTCCCTTGTCCATCGGGGACGTGCCGCGGACCTTAAAAACAGGTCCGCACTACGCCTGCTGAATTCCAACGACTTACGCGTCGAGTTTCTGCAGAGGAGTCGCAGGCGAAGAAGTATCTCGCATTGCATTGAAAATAAACAGAGCGAGATCCTTCGCTCCCTTCAGGATGATAGTATTGGAGCGTTTTTCCGCAGCCTGTAAAGCCCCGCCCTTCCGGCAGCCCGTGACTGTGCCCAAGCGTAATGAGAAATTCTGGCTAATTGAGATCGGAAGTATTCGAAGGTGGAGGGTTAGTGAGAAAACTAATTGTTTATGACCTGGACGGTACGCTTGCGGAAAGCAAATCGTCTCTTGACACTGAAATGTCAGCACGGCTGCATGACCTTCTCGGTATTGTCAAGGTGGCGGTAATTTCCGGAGGCGATTGGCCCCAGTTTGAAAAACAATTGCTCGCCAATCTTCCTCATGACGAACGTCTGGCGAATCTATCCCTTCTTCCCACTTGTGGAACAAAGTTTTACCAATTCACGGGGGATTGGAAAAAGCTATATGAAGAAGATTTCACCTCGGATCAAAGAGAGAAGATCCTCAATTCTCTAAAGAAGGCGATGGAAGCAGCGGGCTTCAAGGTGGAAAAGACCTGGGGCGAGGTGATTGAAGACCGGGGAAGCCAAATAACATTTTCCGCATTGGGCCAGGAGGCCCCGCTGGAAGAAAAGGACAAATGGGATCCTGATTACGCCAAGCGAAAAAAAATCAAAGCCCTTCTTGACACCTATATTCCAGAGTTTTCTGTCCGCATGGGGGGCGCGACATCCATTGATATCACTAAGCCGGGCATTGATAAAGCTTACGGCATCAGGAAGCTTCGTGACCTCCTGGGTATTTCACTGAAGGAGATGATCTATATCGGTGATGCCTTGTTCGTAGGAGGGAACGACTACCCCGCGGAAGAAGCAGGTGTTGTTTCTATCGCCGTTCGAGATCCCCGCGAAACCAAACGGGTTACGGAAACAATCATTGCCTGTTTGGACGGCGATCACAAGGCGTGACCTGGCGAGGAGTTTTGATGAATGAATTTGTGTTGCACCGCCTCGGAATGCTGATGGAGCCGGAGGCCGGGAATCCCCACGAGGTTGAGGGTGTTCTGAATCCCGCGGCCGCTCGCGGTCCCGATGGCCAGCTTTACCTCTTCCCGCGCCTGGTGGCGAAGGGCAATTATTCGCGCATCGGCATTGCCCGAGTGCAATTCAACGGCGCCGGTGATCCAGCCGGGGTCGAGCGGCTTGGAATCGCACTCGAGCCAGAGGCCGATTATGAGCTGCGGCCCGGCGGCGGTGGCTGCGAGGACCCTCGCATTACATTCGTAGAGCAATTGCAGCGCTACATCATGACCTACACCGCATTCTCCATCCAGGGACCGCGCATCGCCCTGGCATCATCAAGTGACCTCTTACACTGGCAGCGCCTGGGGCTTGCCACCTACGGTGTCTATCACGGCATTCAAATTGACGATGTGGATGACAAGGATGCAAGCCTCTTTCCCATCACTATTCCGAACCCATCCGGGCACCTGGAACTCGGCATGCTCCACCGGCCGCTTTTTCCCGGCACCCGGCCGGAGGAGACGGCCTGCCATTCCGCGTCCCGTGATGTGGATCTCGATCGGGAAAGCATTTGGATTTCATACTGCCCGATCGTCGGGAAAGGCAATGAACCCAAGCACCTCGGCCACTTTGCCTGTCATCATCGGCTGGCAACTCCCGTGTCGCCCTGGGAGCGGCTGAAGATTGGCGGCGGCACTCCGCCCATCTTAACCAAGCACGGTTGGCTGATTGTTTACCACGGGGTCCACGAAATCGAAGCCCTGGGCAATGAGGTGCACCACATGTGCTACTCCGCCGGAGTCATGGTGCTTTTCGAAGAGCATCCACAGCAGATTCGCTATCGTTCGACGCATCCGGTGCTTGCGCCGATGCTGCCGCAGGAACTCCAGGGCGCCATCCCGAACGTTGTCTTTCCCACGGGCATCGACCGTCGCGATGACCTGGGTTTGCCGGACCGCTTCGACGTCTATTACGGAATGGCTGACAGCCGGATTGGTGTTGCGCGCCTTGACTTGCCCGATACCCTGCCGCATGGTGGAGTCGCCCATTCGCCGGGAGCGAAAGTTTGATGCGATGGACTAATTGTAGCGATTTTGCCTTGCCAGCCGGAAATGCAGGGTGGGGAATGCTGCTGAATGATGCATTCGTCTGCTAGACGATAAAATGTCGCAGAGGAGCGACGCTGTTACCCAGGAAGGACCGCCATCATGAACCCCGATACCGATAAACCAAAGATTCCAGGCAAGATACCGGGTGTCAAGGCCGACCCCAAGGACGATTTGAAGTCCCTTCCCATGCCGGAAGTGATGAAAAGACTGAATTCTTCGTCTGACGGTCTGACCGACGCCGAAGCCCGGAAGCGCGTCGGACAATATGGCGCTAATAAGATCGAGGAGAAGAAGACCAACCCGTTTCTGAAGTTCCTCACCTATTTCTGGGGGCCCATTCCGTGGATGATTGAAGCGGCGGTGATTTTGTCGGGAATTGTTCGCCACTGGCTGGACTTTGGCATCATCCTCCTTCTGCTGGTTTCCAACGCCGTCGTGGGCTTTTGGGAGGAACACCAGGCAGGCGACGCCATCGAGGCCCTGAAGGCCAGACTGGCAGTCAAAGCCAAGGTGAAGCGCGATGGGAAGTGGGTGAACCCGGATGCATCCGAGCTGGTGCCTGGCGATGTCATAAGGCTGCGACTGGGTGACATTGTGCCGGCGGACGCCCGCTTGCTGGCGGGCGATTCGATCGAAGTTGACCAGTCGGCACTGACTGGTGAATCCCTGCCCGTCACCGCCCAACCCGGCGCGGCGGTGTTTTCCGGTTCGATTATCCGTCAGGGCGAAATTGACGGCATGGTCTATGCCACGGGGTCCAAAACCTACTTCGGCAAGACCGCGCAACTGGTCCAAGAAGCTCAAACCGTCAGTCATTTCCAGCGCGCCGTGAAGATCGGCGATTACCTGATTGTCCTTGCGGTAGCTCTGGTGGTGTTGATCCTGGCGGTGGCGCTCTTCCGCGGCGATAAGTTTCTTACCACCTCGGAATTCTGCCTGGTGCTTCTGGTGGCCGCAATTCCCGTGGCGATGCCCACGGTGCTGTCCGTAACCATGGCGGTGGGAGCGCGTCTGCTGGCGAAAAAGGAAGCCATCGTGACGCGGTTGTCAGCCATCGAAGAGCTGGCGGGCGTCGACGTGTTGTGCTCCGACAAGACCGGCACCCTGACCCAGAACAAGCTGACCTTGGGCGATCCCTTTACCGTAAATGGCATTTCCCCGGCCGAGGCCATCCTCGATGGCTCGCTTCGCGGGCGGAGGACAAGGACACGATTGATTTGGCGGTGATTGGCGGCGTGAAGGACGAAAAAGCGCTGAAAGTCTACCAGGTGCTTCATTTCAAACCCTTTGACCCGGTGCACAAGCGCACGGAAGCCACCGTGAAGGGAGCAGACGGGAAACAGTTCTTTGTAGCCAAGGGAGCGCCGCAGGTGATCCTTCAGATGGCGAAGAACGTCGGCGAGGTGAAGGCTGCCGTCGATAAAGCAGTGAAGGAATTTGCCGGCCGTGGTTTCCGTTCATTGGGTATCGCCCGTGCGGACCAGGACTGGCTGGAGGCGGAACGCGAGATTCGCAAAGATTTGCCCGCGCAGCCGAAGCCCGCGCCAAGCCCCGCTTGACGCTGATCCAAGGGGAGATCCCCCGGCTATCGCGGGGAGACAGTAGTAGTTTGACAGGTTCGAGATGGGGTGCCAGGGACAAGACCCCTCACCCGGCGGCGCATGGCCGCCGCCCTCTCCCCTGGGAGAGGGCAGTTTTCTTGCAGGCGCACGCCCCCTGCCGAATCTCTTTCCCTCTCCCAGGGGAGAGGGTGGCCGAGGGACGAGGTCGGGTGAGGGGGCGCTTGCTCGGCGATTCTTTGCGCCTTTGCGTGAGATTGTTTTCCACAGGCTCTCCGGCTTTGCCCGAGAATAACTACTTTCGATTAGTGAGGGAAGTAACAGCCGAGGTGAAAATATGAAAATCGATTCCAATCAGTTTCGGGTAAAGCCGGAAAAAAAGTTCAAAATCAAGGAATGGCCGACGAGCGTGAAGCCCTTTTACGACTCTAAGAAGGAGTACAAAGAACTTCTGGATGCGCACGTGGACGAACTGAGCGCGCTGCAACGCCTTCATTTCGCTTCCAACCGCTATGCCTTGCTGCTGATCTTTCAAGGGATGGACGCTGCGGGAAAAGACGGCGCGGTTCGGCACGTATTGTCCGGGGTGAATCCGGCCGGTTGCCAGGTTTGGAGCTTTAAGCAGCCGAGCACGGAGGAACTACAGCACGATTTTCTCTGGCGCACCACGTGCCGCCTGCCCGAACGCGGAAAAATCGGCATCTTCAATCGTTCCTACTACGAAGAAGTGCTGGTGGTTCGCGTGCACCCGGAGATTCTGCGCAGTCAGGGTCTTTCGGAAGAGCTGCGTGACGAGAAGACCATTTGGGATGAGAGGTATCGCTCCATGGTCGATCTGGAGCGCCACCTTTATCACAACGGAACCCGCACGGTGAAGGTGTTCCTTCATCTCTCGAAGGGGGAACAGAAAAAGCGGTTCCTCGCACGGATTGATGAGCCGGAAAAGAACTGGAAATTCAGCCTGGCGGATATTCACGAACGGAAATACTGGAGTGATTACATGCTGGCTTATGAGGAATGCCTGGGCTCGACCAGCACCCACCACGCGCCCTGGTATGTTGTTCCCGCCGATGACAAGGAGAATGCCCGGCTGATTGTTTCCCGAATTGTCATCGACGCTCTGAAAGAACTCAAGATGTCGTATCCCAAGACCACACCGAAACGCTGGGAGGAATTGAAGGCCATCGGCAAGGCGCTGGAGAAGTAACGTGGACCCAATGCTCTTCACTTACGGGGATTGATGTGTCGATTCGCGATGCGGACCCCCTCACCCGGCCCGCACCCGCTGATGAAAACGCGGGATGCGGTCCACCCTCTCCCCCAGGGGGGCGAGGGTAGCAAATCATTTCTCCCCTCTTCCCCTTGGGGGGGAAGGGCCGGGGGTGAGGGGGTCGAATTAGGACCAGCGAGCTTAAGTAACTAGCTCTGCGGGGTTAGCCCAGCGCCACAATAGACTGACCCGCTCGGCATAAGTAAGCGTATTTTCCCAACGCAGCACCAGGGCGGATTCGAAAGGCCGCCATACCATGGACCCATCTACACCGCCACACGCTTCTGCTAAAGATGTTCCTCCCTCGACCGGGCTTACCAGCGAAGAAGCCCGCCAACGGCTGGAAAAAATTGGGCCCAACACGGTTGCCGACACGTCAATGCATCCTCTGCGGCGGGCACTGGAGAAGTTTTGGGCGCCGGTTCCGTGGATGCTGGAGGCGGCGATTGTGCTTGAACTCGTGCTTGGCAAGCATATTGAAGCCGCGATTATCGCGGTTCTGTTGGTCTTCAACGCCGTTCTGGGATACTTCCAGGAAGGGCGCGCGCAAGCCACCCTGGCCGCGCTGAAGTCACGGCTGGCGTTGAACGCTTCGGTACGCCGCGATAATGTCTGGACCACCGTGCCTGCGGCAGGGTTGGTGCCTGGCGACGTGGTGAAGCTATCGCTTGGCGCCGTGGTTGCCGCCGATGTGAGCTTAACCGAAGGCGGAATCCTGCTTGACCAGTCCATGCTCACCGGTGAATCCGTACCCATCGAGGCCGGGCCGGGATTCAAGACCTACGCGGGAGCGCTGGTCCGGCGCGGGGAGGCCGTCGCGGAGGTTACCGCCACCGGTCCGCGCACAAAATTTGGACGCACGGCGGAACTGGTTCGTACCGCGCATGTGGAGAGCACCCAGCAGAAGGCGGTTGTGCGCGTGGTGCGCAATCTCGCCATCTGCAATGGTTTCATCATTGTGATTCTGGTGATCTATGCGCACACGCTCAGGATGCCGGTGGGTGAAATTATTCCGCTGGTGCTGACCGCGGTTCTGGCGTCGATTCCTGTGGCACTGCCCGCCACCTTCACCCTTTCCGCGGCCATTGGCGCCCGGGCGCTGGCGAAAATTGGCGTTCTTCCCACGCGCCTCTCCGCCGTGGATGAAGCGGCCAGCATTGAGGTTTTGTGCGTGGATAAGACCGGCACACTGACGCAGAACGAACTGAAGGTAACGGCGATCAACCCGCTCGACGGGTTTGATGAAGCGCACGTGCTGGGTATCGCCGCACTCGCCAGTTCGGATGGAGGGCAGGACTCGGTGGACGTGGCCATTCGCGCCGCCTCCGCCAAGACTCCCGCGGCTGACTTGCCCAAATCGGAAAAGTTTGTGCCCTTTGATCCTGCCACCAAGATGTCTGAAGCCACGGCAGTGGATTCCAGTGGGGTCAAGGTCCGTGCGGTCAAGGGGGCCTTTGCTGCCGTCATCACGCTTACGCAAGCATCCCCCGACGCTTCCAAAATTGCAGACCAGCTTGCGGCCAAGGGCTTCCGCGTGCTGGCCGTCGCCATGGGGCCGCTCGGAGCGGTGAAGCTGGCGGGACTTATCGCGCTCAGTGACCCGCCGCGAGCGGATTCGGCAGCGCTGGTGAGCGAGTTGAAAACCCTGGGCGTTCGCACCGTCATGATTACAGGTGACGCTCCGGCGACGGCGGAGATTGTGGCGCGCGAGGTGGGTTTGGATGGAGCCGTCTCGCCCCCCGGCGCCATTCCCAGTGGCGCGCGCCCGGAAGACTTTGCCGTCTATGCCGCCGTCCTGCCGGAGGGAAAGTACAACCTGGTGAAAGCGTTTCAGAAGAGCGGGCACACGGTGGGAATGTGCGGCGACGGGGCCAATGACGCGCCCGCGCTGCGCCAGGCACAGATGGGAATTGCGGTTTCAACCGCCACCGATGTTGCCAAGTCCGCCGCCGGCATCGTGCTGACGAAGCCAGGGCTCAGTGGCATTGTCGCTGCCGTGAATGAAGGCCGGTTGACGTTCCAGCGCATCCTGACCTACACGCTCAATTCCGTGACCAAAAAGATTGTCCAGGTGCTCTTCCTGGCCGTGGGTCTGGTGATGACTGGCCACGCGATCCTGACTCCCATGCTGATGGTAATTATCATGCTCACCGGCGACCTGCTCGGTATGTCCACGAGCACGGACAATGTGCGGGCGTCTCCGGCGCCGAATGCGTGGCGAATCGGCAAATTGACCATGGCGGGTGTATTCATGGGTGTCTCGGAATTGATTTTTTGTACCGCCACACTCGCCATCGCCAAATACCGCATGGGTCTTGGAATCGACACGCTTAGAACTTTGGCCTTCATCGCCATCGTGTTCGGTAATCAGGCAACCACCTATACGAACCGTGAACGCCGGCGCATCTGGTCATCCTGCCCCAGCCGCTGGCTGATTGGGTCGTCGGTAATCGATGTGCTGATCGCCTCAACCCTGGCGGCTTGTGGAATCGCCATGACTAACCTGCCCCTGGTGGTGGTGGGAGGAATACTGCTGGCAGCAGCGGCCTTTGCCTTCGCCCTTGACTTCGCCAAGGTCCCCGTGTTCAAACGCCTGAAGGTCGTATAGAGAAACTATGCGCAGTCTGGAGGGTGCTTACGCACAATCAGCCTACCTGCTGAGCGTTCGTTAATCTCCCCGTGTCAACACTTCAGTTGGGGTTCACACGCTGAATGAGCGCTTTTGACCAGATCGGTGAGCATTACTGGACTGCCGCGGGAAGAGGCTTGGGGTATAACGATATCGACTGGTTTTCGGAGATCACGACTCTGTCAAGCGACCGGAGAGAAACAGAGCGTATCCGAAGGGTTGCGATCGGCGCACGCCAAGCCAAAAGGGAGATTACAACATGTTTGAAGAAACTGCAGTACAGCCGCAAGTGCATAAAGAGCATGGCAGTGGGTGCCAGTGTGGATGTGGTTCAAAGCCCCAGGCGCCGGTGGCGGCCAATGAGAAGGCGATCAGCGAACAGGCGGCCCGCGACGAAGAGGTGCGGGCTCGCAACAAAAGGGTGCGCGCTCCCCGTAACGCGCCGGGACCCGATAGCCCCCCTCCCTTTTCCGACCATTCGGGTTCGCTTTGATCGGTTATTTGGCATACAGGGCCGCGTGCCGGGCTGAAGTAAGTTGAGAGGCCAGTCCGGCGCTTGGGGCTCCACTCGGATATGAGGGGATCAGGGTCGCGCAGGGTGATGGGGTACCAACACTGCCGGCTTCCTGGTGTCGTGCCCGTGCGCTTGTCTGCAACAATACCTTGTAGGCGGCATAAGAGAAGAGTGCCCCTGCTAATTCCGGCGATCCATGAAGGCCATGCAGGTGAAAACTCACAATCCGTCGTGAGAAAAGGGGGAATAAACCATGTCAGAGACGAACGCTGTGGTAGCCATTTACGACACCCATACCCAAGCGGAGGAAGCGGTGAAGGAACTTCAGAGGTCTGGGATTGATATGAAGAAACTGTCCATCATCGGCAAGGACTATCACACCGAAGAGCAGGTGGTGGGGTACTACAATACTGGCGACCGCATGAAGTATTGGGGGAAGCTCGGTGCGTTCTGGGGTGGGCTTTGGGGGATGTTATTCGGAGCCGCTTTCTTCGCCATTCCGGGCATCGGACCCGTCTTGGTAGCCGGCCCTCTCGTCGCCTGGATCGTCGGAGCTCTCGAAGGCGCCGCGGTGGTAGGCGGAATGGGCGCGGTCGGCGCGGGGCTGTATAGCATTGGCATTCCGAAGGACAGCGTTGTGAAATACGAGACAGCCATCAAGTCTGACAAGTTCCTCGTCCTTGCCCACGGAACGACGGACGAAGTCGCCAGGGTGAAGGACATTATCCAGACGACTCGACCGGCGGAAGTTGTCGTGCACACGGTCGAACGCGCGCAACACGCCGCTGCCAGTGCATGACAATAGTGCATTAAGTTACAGACCACGCCTGGATACGTTAAGTGGGTTGCCAGAAGGGCGGGCCTTTACAGATTTCGCAAGAGCCCCTCACACTGCCATCATGAGGAGGCAGTGCCGGTCCTAAGCATATCGAAGGAAGGACCTCTGTGTTTTTCAAATGCAGGGGGCCTTCGCTGCGCTCAGGATGACAGCACTTAGACGTTTTTCCGCAGCCTGCTCAACCCCCCGCCGAAAACGCGACTCCTGCCCCGTATTCGCCCCGCGGCACTTGCCGTCGCGGGGGAAAACGGACCCCAACCAAATCCGGCCATGAAAGGGTAGAATCCGCATGGCCCCGCGCCTGACTTGCCGCCCGCGTTCTGCGGCTGTGCGACCGCTTCAGGGCCGGGAGTCGAAGGCCGCGCTTTCCGGGGACGTTGCCCCCGGCTATTATCTTGTGCCCTTACAGGGCACGGAAACCCTACGGTTTTTTCCGCAGCCTGTGAAGCCCTGCCCTTTTAGAGTCGGGGTGAGAAGTCCGGGCTAAACCCACCGCCTGAATCCGCTCCAAACGGCCCATCTGACTACCTTCCAGCGTTTTTAGTCGCGGGTTCAACGCCTATCTCCTTTCCTTTCAATAACTCATCCGGTTTTAGGTGCAAGTGGTTTGTTTATCAGCAACATAGCTGAGCCCAGATTAGGTGGAATCACAATTATTTCCCCAACTAGCCTATTTTCATCGGTATATACCGATAATCGCGTAACTCCTTTATTTTCAGCGACTCATCCAGAGGGATCGAACTGGCCCCTTTGTTTTCAATGACCTTCCGGCTTTGAACGTAGAAAATTTTTTATTTTTGTGATTTTCAGGGTGCGCATGTCGTGGTGGGAGACTTTCGTGGCGGGGAACTCGGCGCCAAACCTTCATCGCACCTGTAGCTTATAATTCTTGCCTCGTTTTGTCAAGCGGCAACTAGCTCCCGGCGGCCTGGGGAATGATTCCTGTCGGTGTTTATGCCGGACGGCGCAGACGCTGTTCATTTGGGTCGGTGATTTTCCTGACATGCCGGCGGAGAGTGTGCTCGCGTAAAGCATTGCCGGAGGGGCCTCCCTTCGGGAGACCGCAGACGCTAAGAAACAACGCGCCAGCCCGCCCGACTTTGAGTTTTGCGTTTTGACTTTCCTGTCCGGCTCAGCCACCCTCCGTTTCAGCCCAGGAAATGGCGGGAAAGGATAATTGTGCAGAACGCGGCGAAACCAAGCAGGATCAAGCCCAGGATAGCGTTGACGAGGCGGAAGAAGGTTGGGCCGATGCGGTTGGGGAGGAAGCGAACGACAACGATCAGCGTGGTGAACCAGGTTATCAGGCCGGCGGCCACCATCAGAAATCCCCACCCAGGGGCTTTGGAGCCCAAGACGGAATGGGCAAGGGGGAGCCAGTTGGAAGTGACACCTACCCAGTAAATCATGGTTAAGGGATTGAACATGGTTAGGGCGGCACAGGAAGCGACATCGGTGGCCAGATGCGCGGGGACGGTACCTTCATCCCAGTTTTTGCGAGCGCTGGCATAGGCGCGCAGGGGCTCTTTGACGGCACGGATGAGGAAGTAGGCCCCCAAGGGAAGCAGGACGATCACGCCAATTCCCGCCAGAACGGTCTGGAGAGTCGGGTTGGACAGGTCGGAAAAAAGATAGTGACCCCCGAGGAGGACCAGGGAAAAGAGGATGAGCTCGCCGGCAACGGAGCCGACTCCGCAAGCGAGGGTATGGCGCCAACCGCCGATCAATCCGCGGCGGATGGCCAGCATGTTGACCGGGCCCATGGGCGCGGCCGAAGCCAATCCCATAAAAAATGTGGCCGACAGCACGTGGATGTCAGAGATTAACACCATGTTGCCCCAGGCACCAAGCGCCTAATCGCATTAATAACCACGATTATTCTAGTCTTCCGGAAGGGCGGGGCTTTCGCCCCGCCGCCCCGGGGCAGAGGGTTGAACGGGCCTTTACACCCTGAAGTCAAATCGCTTCAGGGGCTAAACAGGCTGCGGAAAAACCCTTCCATGCTGTCATCCTGAGCGCAGCGAAGGATCTCGCTCTGTTTATTTTCAAAGCAATGCGAGATTCTTCGTCGCCGCTGCTCCTCAGAATGACAGCGCTTTCGAGTTTTTCCGCAGCCTGTAAAGCCCCTGCGGAGAAACTCTGTGGCGCTGTCATTATCACCATAACTTTTTTTTCCCATTGTCGGCACCACCCCGGCGTTCGGCGCGCCACCCCTCCTGATTCAGGAGGGGTGCCGGCTTGGGCGCGGGGGTGGATGTCCGCGATGGGGCTTTTTTCCGCAGCCTGAAAAGCCTCCTCGGTCCACCCGGCTACAAATAGTATCGCTCATTCCTGCAACTTGGTACTGGCAGTCAAGAATATACACCCGCTTGCCTCCAACTGAGCCGTTCGAAGCGCGATGAGCAATTTGACGGCCTATGTGAGCAATATTGACCTGACAGACGAATAATTGCCAGTTATTACTATGATACCTTCTCGGAGGAGTAAAGTCCCCAAGAGGGTGACCAACAGAAAGTTATTAGATGTCGAGCCCTGAGCCGGCCTCATCACCAAATCGAACAATGCACTCCACCCGAGGCCTTCTGGGCTTTCGCAGGTCTACAAGAAAACCGGGCACTAACTGTCTGAATATGCGGGGCGCACGATGGCCCTCTTGCCGCCCGCAGGTTCGTGTTCGGAATAGAACTTCTATTCTCCAACAGGTGTGAAATGAAGGCCAAGTCCCTCTTGAATCGCAAGATGCAACTCGCTTTCGGGTCTGCCATTTTGACCTTGCTCATCATGGGCGTGATTTCCTATCGCGGCATGATGGTGTCGGGAGAAAGCGACCGATGGGTGCGGCACAGCCACGAGGTTCTGGAGAATCTCCAAGGTTTGCAATTCGCCATGGAGAGTATTGAATCGAGCTACCGCGGATTTGTATTGACGGGCAACGAATCCTATCTCCAGTCCTACAGTGCCAGCATCTTAAGCGCCAACCAGGAGGAAGCGGCCGTCCGCAACCTGACGTTGGATAACCCCGAACAGCAGCGCCGCATTCCCGACCTCGAAAGGCTGTTGGCGGAGAAGATCGAGTTCGGAGAGAGGGTCATTAGTCTGCGCCGGGCCAAAGGTTTGGAGAAAGC
Organism: Terriglobia bacterium; assembly: GCA_049519635.1. Lineage (GTDB taxonomy): Bacteria > Acidobacteriota > Terriglobia > UBA7540 > UBA7540 > Bog-366. Next base: position 25,713 of record JBEKQO010000003.1, read on the forward strand.
ACAGGATGTCATTCGCGACGGATCAAGCCGGCGGGTCATGGATGAATTTCAACGGGTGGTTCGCGAAATTCAGGGCGAAGAGGTGAGCTTGCTGGTGCCACGCAACGCGGACGCGAAGCGGCGCTTGGCTGAGACCCGATTTGTTTTGATCTTTGAAACCGTGTTGGGCTTGTTGATCGTTGCTGTCGCAGGATGGAGCGCCCAGCGCGACAGCTCCAGGCGCGGGCTGGCGACGGAGGCGCTCCGGGAAAGCGAAGATAAATACCGGATGCTCCTTGACGGAGTCCAGGACTATGCAATCTATCTCTTGGACTCGCAGGGCAAAGTTGTGAGTTGGAATGTCGGCGCCGAACGAATCAAAGGTTACAAAGCCAAGGAGATTATCGGCCGCGACTTTTCCTGTTTCTTTCCCCCGGAAGAAATCCAGCAAGGCAGGCCGGCGGAGGTACTCCGGCTGACGGCCGCAAGCGGCAGGCACGAAGATGAAGGCATGCGCATGCGGAAAGACGGCTCACGATTTTGGGCGAGAGTCACCTTAACTGCTTTGCGCGACCCCGCCGGCAATCTGCGGGGATTTTCTGAGGTCAGCCGCGATCTCAGCGAGAGCAAGAAGTCGGAAGCGAAGTACCGCGCGCTGCTGGAGGCGGCTCCGGATGCGATGGTGGTGGTGAACAAGGGCGGAGAAATAGTCCTTCTCAATGTTCAGGCGGAGAAACAGTTCGGATACCCTCGCGATGAACTCCTGGGGAAGAATGTGAAGAACATTATTCCGGAGGGCTTTGCGGAGCGCCTGATCGCCGACGCGCTTCGATCCACGGAAGACGCCTTGGCGCAGCAGATAGGCACGGGGATTGAACTCACGGGGCGGCGGAAGAATGGAAGCGATTTCCCCATCGAGATCATGCTCAGCCCGCTGGAAAGCGTCGAGGGAATCCTGGTGACGGCGGCAATCCGCGACATCAGCGTGCGCAAAGAAGCGGAAAGGCATCTGGCCCAGATGGAGGGCAGATACCGGGGGCTGCTGGAGGCGGCTCCGGATGCCATAGTCGTGGTGAACAAGGACGGAGAAATCGTCCTTTTGAATCTTCAGGCGGAGGAACAGTTCGGATACCCCCGCGATGAACTCATCGGGAAGAATGTGAAGAACATCATCCCGGACGGCTTCGCGGAACGCCTGGTGGCGGACGCGCTTCGCTCCGCGGAGGACGCACTGGCGCAGCAGATCGAAACGGGGATTGAACTCACAGGGCGGCGGAAGAATGGAAGCGATTTTCCCATCGAGATTATGTTGAGCCCGCTGGAAAACGCCGATGGAACCCTGGTGACGGCAGCGATCCGCGACATCAGCGTGCGCAAACGGGCGGAGGAGACTCTACGGAAAAGCGAGGAGCGCTTCCGGCTGATTGCTGAAACCATCGACGAGGTCTTCTGGATAGCTGACCCCCATTTCACCAAGGTTTCCTACATCAGCCCAAGCTATGGGCGTGTGTGGGGACGCACGCAGGCGAGCGTGTATGAGAACCCGCAATCATTTCTTGAACCGGTCCATCCTAAAGAACTGGATCGGACGCTCCTTCGCTTCGAAATCATGAGGAGCGGAAAAGCGTTCGATCACGAGTACCGCATCGCGCGGCCTGATGGAGTCGCCCGGTGGGTCTGGAACCGGGGCTTTCCCGTCCACAACAAGGAGGGGGAAGTCATTCGCTATGTGGGAGTCGCTCAGGACATCACCGAGCGCAAGCAGGCGGAGGCGGAACGTATGCGCCTGCTGACCGCCATCGAGCAGGCCGTTGAGGGCGTAGTGGTCACCGATATGGAAGGGGGAATTCAGTACGTCAACCCGGCGTTTTCAGCCATGACGGGTTATAGCCGTGAGGAGGCTCTGGGAAAGAACATCCGCATCCTCAAGTCCGGCAAACAGGACGTCGATTTTTACGCAAGCATGTGGGCCACCCTCCTTGCCGACCAGGTATGGAGAGGGGAAATAATCAACTGTCGCAAGGATGGGAGCCTCTATACGGAAAAGATATCCATCACCCCGGTGCACAACGAGCAGGGAAAAACGACGCACTTCGTCGCCATGAAGGAGGACATCACAGCCCGAAAGCTTTTGGAAGACCAATTCCGCCAGGCACAGAAGATGGAGGCCGTGGGACGGTTGGCCGCGGGGGTGGCTCACGATTTCAACAACCTGCTCACGATCATCATCGGATACAGCGATCTGATGCTCGATCAGTTTGTTCCCAGTGATCCCAGACGGGCCTATGCTACCGAGATCAAGGGCGCCGGAGAACGGGCGGAGGGCTTGACGCGACAACTGCTCGCCTTCAGCCGGCAGCAGGTACTGGCCCCACAAATTCTTGACGTGAACACATTGATCGCCAACTTAACCAAGATGCTGAAGCGATTGATCCGTGAGGACATCGAACTGGTCTTCGAGGTAGGGCCTTTACCGACGATGGTTAAGGCTGATCCGGGGCAAATCGAACAGGTCCTGATGAACCTGGCTGTCAACTCTCGCGACGCCATGCCGCAGGGAGGCAAACTAACCATCGAAACTTCCAGCGTCCTGGTCGACGAGGCCAATAGCAGCAGCCATTTGTCCATACCCATCGGCTCTTACGTCATGCTGGCGGTGACGGATACCGGATGCGGGATGGATAAGGATGTCCAAGCCCACATTTTCGAGCCCTTCTTCACCACGAAGGAGCAGGGAAAGGGCACAGGACTGGGCTTGGCGACGGTCTACGGAATCATCGAGCAGAGCGGGGGCCACATCGGGGTTTATAGCGAACCGGGGGTGGGTACAACTTTTAAAATCTATCTACCGGCGGTCAAGGGGGCCCCGGAAACAACCGAGGAAAGCACCGTTCCGGCTGGCGGCTCGGAGACCGTCCTGCTGGTGGAGGATGACGCCTGTCTTCGCGAACTGGCACGGACGGTCCTGTCAGCCCGGGGGGGGTACAAGGTCTTGGAATCGTCCGGCGGCAAAGAGGCGCTGCTGTTCGCGGGAGAGCATCGGGGAACGATCCATTTATTGCTGACGGACGTGATAATGCCGGGAATGAGCGGGCGTGAACTCAGCGAAGGATTAGCGACCCTGCGCCCCGAGATGAAGATTCTCTATATGTCAGGTTACAAGGATGATACGGCGGCGCGCCATGGCGTGCCGGAGGGGGGAATGGCATTCCTCCAGAAGCCTTTTACGCCTGAGTCCCTGCTTCGCAAGGTGCGCGATGTTTTGGATACCCGGCTGAAGGCATGAAAATCTCCCGAACCGATCCCAAAGGAACGAATGGGGAGATGGCCGCGCGGAGCATTGCTTACGGATTGGCTCTGGTCCGCGAGCTTGGGGGAGAATGTGAAAATCAGAATCATGGCTGTTGATGATGAACCGGCAATCTTGGATCCGCTGAAGGTCATGCTGGAAGCTTATGGATACGGGGTCGTGACGATCAAGGATAGCCGCGAGGCTTTGAAGCGATTGGAGGTTGAGAAGGTCGATGGGTTGTTTGTGGATGTTTGCATGCCCTGCCTGGATGGCTTTGAGCTTACCCGGTTGGTGCGCCGATTGAAGCTCAACGGGCAGATACCCATTGTTATGCTCACTGCGTCCGACGATGGGGAAACCATGCGGAAAGGGTTCGACGCGGGCATCAGCTTCTTCCTGGGCAAACCTTTCACTCGTGAGCGTGTGTATAAATTGCTGGGCGCCATCAAAGGCTCCTTGGCGCGGGAGCAGTTACGCTACATTCGGATTCCATTTCGAGCGAAGGTGGACTGTAGCTGGGGATATCACAGTGCCGGTCACTTCAATTCTGACTGTCAGGATATCAGTGAAGGTGGAATGCGTCTCAGCCCCTTGGATGGACTGGAAGTGGGCCAGGCGGTGGGCTTGGCTTTTACCCTCCCAGACATCTCGAAGACATTAAGCGTGAACGCTCAAGTGGTTCGAAAAGTGCCGAATGATGGGATTGGAATAAAGTTCATGGCTCTTCCTCCTCGGGAGAAGGGATCCATACAGAAATACATCAGTGCGCAGGTCAATAATTGAGCGTGCGCCGAAGGCCGGAATTGTCTTTTGGGCGATGTCGGCGGCTATTCTTGATTCCTGCGGGTGTGGGACTCGTCCCACTGTTTTGCATCGGGGCGGCACGCCGGGGAGACGATCCTGCCCGGCCGGTTCTTCCCAAGTCAGCGGGTGGCCGGACTCGGCGCCGGAAGCTAACTCGCATTTGCAACCAACCTTGGACAGGGCGACGGGAAGGGCGGGGCTTTACAGGCTGCGGAAAAACCCTTTGGCACTGGGCGCTAGCGCTGTCAGCACCACCCCGGCGCTCGGCGCGCCACCCCTCCTCATTTGAGGAGGGGAGTGTTTTCAACAACTCCCCTCCCGATTCAGGAGGGGTGGCGCCCTGGGCGCCGGGGTGGTTGTACGCCGGGGATAGTTTTTCCGCAACCTATTTAGCCCCACCGTAATCGCGTCTCCGCCCTCCGTTTGTCCCGCATGAGCTTGGATGAGCAATTTTGAACAGGCATGTGTTCCCAAGTGTACAGACACGCAAGTGCCACTTGGTGTACAAAACATTTCGGGGCGGGAATAGATGTCCGGGACCTACTGAGGAGCACCTTATGCGCGACGTTTGCGAAAACAGCGTTTTGCTGGTGGACGACGATCCTTCCATGCGAGACCTTCTGTGCATGCAATTGGAAGAAGCGGGCTTTAAAGCCCAGCAAGCTGAGGACGGAATTGACGGTCTGGTGAAACTCCGGGATGAGCTTCCCAAGGTGATTATTTCCGACCTCCAGATGCCCCGCATGTCGGGAATTGAGTTCATATCGGTGGTGCGCCGGCGCTTTCCCTCCATATCGGTAATCGTTCTCTCGGGATCAATCCCCAGCGAACTTCCGGAGGAAGCCAAGCCCGACGTCTGGTTCGAAAAATGTGGGCTCCAGATGCCCGAACTCTTGCGGGCCGTCCACGACCTGGTTCAAAAGACGCCCGATCGGGCTAAACTCCCGCAAGTGATTAGCACCCCGGTTCGGACACGCCGGGGCGGCGCCGGTTATTTCGTTTTGACCTGCACGGACTGCCTGCGTTTATTCCAGGTGGCAAGTACGCCTGAGAGCAAGGCGGTGGAGCGGATCGCCGTCTGTGTTCACTGCGAGGCCCGTGTGCCATTCCTTATCGAAAGCTCAGAGCCCGTGTAGGGGAGACTCGCGTCCCCTGTGCGACGCGTTCACTCAGGGTGACGCGGCCCGGCGGCAAAATCGGGCCGCTGGAGGCATCAAGCATGAGTAGGCATACACTGCCCTTTAATTCCCGGAACTTTCTCAAAAGGATCGGCGCTCAAAAGACGACCCGCGAGTACCAAGACCGGCAACCCGTTTATTCGCAGGGGGATGCGGCTGATGCGATGTTTCACATTCAAAATGGCAATGTGAAGCTGGTGGTTGCGTCGCCGCGCGGCAAACAAGCTGTCATTGCCATCCTGGGACCAGGCGACGTATTTGGAGAAGGGTGTCTGATCAATCGATCCCTGCGGAAGTCGACTGCAACCTCCATTCAGCAATCCACGATCTCCCGCGTGAAAAGGGGAACCCTGGTTCACCTCATCCATCAAGAGCCTGCCTTTGCCAAGCTCATGATCGCCTACCTGCTTTCTCGTATGGTTCGAGTCGAGGAAGACTTCGTGGATCGGCTCTTCAATTTCAGTGAGAAACGCCTGGCCCGGATTCTCTTGCTGCTCACGAGTTTTGGCCCGGAAAGCCGGGACGGAACGGCATTTCCCCGAATCAATCAGGAACAACTGGCGCAAATGGTGGGCACCACCCGGTCAAGAGTCAGTCATTTCATGAATAATTTCCGGAAGCTCGGCCTTGTCGATTACACGAGCAAGGGCGCGTTGACGGTCCATCGCGGTCTCCTCAGCGGGGTCCTAAGCAACCAGCCTTCCGGTCAAATCCCCGGTCATTCCCACCCCCCCACAACGATGGTTCCCCCGGAAGAACCGCGCTGAGCAATTCAGAACAAACACCTGAGCCATGCTGTACAGACACGCGAATCACCCCAGGCTATAAATGTAACAGGCAGGGGACTCGCGGGAGTTTCTAGCTGAGAAGAGCCGAGAGAAGGCATCGTTGGCAGGAGAGAGGCGGCAGGTGTTGCATCATCCGCTCAAACCAAGAGGCGTATGCACTTTCACCGGTGGAGCGCACTGGGGCTGCAGCCCTGAATCCTGCCCATGGAGCAATTGTGATAAATCCAAGCACCAAAGATAGGGCCGAAGGCAGGTTCCACGAAGTGAAGGGCAAGGTCAAGGAGAAAGCAGGACAACTTACGAATAATCGCGGGTTGGAAGCCGAGGGCATCGTTGAAACGGCAGCCGGGAAGATTCAAGGGATCCTCGGCCAGGTGGAGAAATCCCTCGAAAAATAGCACTACCGGCCAGTAGTCCTACAGTTCTGAATGGGAACATCGGACACTCCGGTCAGCAGGTGTGATGGCGAAAAAAGGAGCTTCAAATGAAACGACTTACTTTAGTTTTTCTGTTGCTGACGTTCTGTGCGACGGCTTTTGCCGGTGAAAGCCAACTGCAAAAGGCAACCAACGTTATGAACGAGATCATGAGTACTCCGGACAAGGGCATTCCCCATGATTTGTTGGACAAGGCCGTGTGTGTGGGCATCATTCCCTCGGAAATCAAGTTCGCCTTTATAGTGGGCGGATCGGGTGGACGCGGTGTACTGGTGTGCCGCAAAGGCGGGGACGGTAGGTGGGATGCTCCCTCCATGTTCACCATGGGCGGCGCGAGCGTAGGTTGGCAGATCGGCGGTAAGGCTACCGACGTTGTCTTCCTCGTAATGAACCCGGGAGGCATGAGAAAACTGGTTCAGGACAGCGTCAAGCTTGGCGCGGAATTATCCGTAGCGGCCGGCCCGGTGGGTCGTTCCGCCGAAGGCGCGACCGACGCGCAACTCCATGCGGAGATTCTGAGCTACTCGCGCTCGCGCGGGTTGTTTGCCGGGGCGTCGCTCGACGGGGCCGTATACAAGCAAGATGAAGACGAAAACCAAAAGGTCTATGGACGCAGGGTGACGGCGAAAGAAATTCTGATCGACGGTACAGTGCGGCCAACTCATGCGGCCTTCCGACTGGATGGCACGCTAACGAAATTCTCTCCCTCAGGTGGACGAACGTTTGCCAGTATATAAACGTTCCATGGGGAGAACTGCAAGTCATTGAACGAAAATAACCGCCGCGCCAGACGCAACAAGCGTCTGGCGCGCGAATTTAGGGTTCCCCCTCGCAACAAGAAAACGAAACATGAGAAAAACACCATCTGTTGCACTCGTCCTCGGTGTGTTGCTGATGTGCGGCGGTGTCTCGTTTGCCTATTCCGTCCTGACGCATGAGGAAATTGTCGACCTGCTCTGGAAGGATGAGATCCGGCCTCTGCTGCTCAAACGATTTCCGGCGCTGACGGAAGACCAGATTACGGAGGCGCACGCTTATGCTTACGGCGGCGCCGTCATTCAGGACCTCGGCTATTACCCATTCGGCAGCAAGCAATTCAGCGATCTGGCGCATTACGTTCGCAGCGGGGACTTCGTTCGCGAGTTGCTGCTCGAGAGTCAGGACGCTAACGAGTATGCGTTCGCCATGGGCGCCTTAGCGCACTATGCGTCAGACATTGCCGGCCACCCGGCCGTCAACCTTTCCGTAGCGATTGACTACCCGAAACTGCGGGCGAAGTTCGGTAACTCCGTTAACTACGCGGAGAACAATACGGCACATATCCGAACGGAATTCGGGTTCGACATGGTGCAGGTGGCGAAGAGCCGGTATGCCCCCCAACAATATCACGATTTCATCGGGTTTCAGGTGTCCGTCCCCCTGCTGGAGCGCGTTTTCCCGGTGGTTTACGGTGTGGAATTGAAAGACGTGCTTCCCCGCGAGAGCCTCTCGATCAGCTCTTACCGTTACACGGTCAGCCAACTGATCCCGGAGATGACGCAGGTCGCGCTGCGGACCCACAAGAAAGACATGATGCGCGAAGAACCCACCTTCGCCAAACAAAAGTTCCTTTACCGTCTTTCACGCTCCGATTATGAAAAGAATTGGGGAAAGGAATACACAAGGCCGGGTTTTGGCGCGCGTGTATTGGCAGTGTTCATGCATTACCTGCCGAAAATAGGGCCATTCAAAGCGATGGCGTTCAAGAACCCCACCCCGAAGACGGAGGAGATGTATTTCAAGAGCATTAATACCTCTGTAGATCAATACCGAGCCTTTCTAGAAGAATTGCGGACAAACTCCCTGCAACTCTCCAACATGGATTTAGATACCGGCAAAAAAACCAAGGCAGCAGAGTACCCACTGACCGACGACTCCTATGCTCAATTGCTGGCCAAGCTTTCCGAGCGAAAGTTCGATGGGACGTCACCCGACCTGCGCGCGAACATCCTGGAATTCTATTCGGATCTCTCTGCCCCTTTCGATACGAAAAAGGACAGCAGGCACTGGCAGAGCGTCCTGGCGTCGCTTGATCGGTTGAAGGCGCTGGCTCCGGTTCCGGCCAGCGCGGGCAGTCCTCCGCCTTTAATTTCATCCGCTCCCACGCAGTAGTTTTCCCCGCCTCAAGCTTCGATGAGCAATTACGACCGAACAGGTGTGCGGTACGGGCCTGACACGTGAATTACTCCAGGTTATAACAAGAGTGCATCAAGCTGCCAGCCGGAATCCGGTTGAGTGAGCCTGGCGCCCTACCTGCTTCGCGGGGAAATGGAGCTTCAAATGAAAAGATTGGCTCTAGCGTGGTTCCTTCTGAGCTTCTGCGCGACGTTCTCAGTCGCCGCACCAACTCCCCAAAGCAATGGCCAGACTGTAGAAGATAGCAAGTGTAGCAGTGGATTCAAAGAGTGCCAGGAAAGTCTTAACGACTTCAAAAATGCTGAGCAGTTCATGCAGTTGAAAGCCACCGTCCTCGCGGATTTGGACCAGGTTGAAAAGTCGAGGGCCACAAAACCGAAGACCGCCACAGTTCGCGATGCGGATGTAAATCACCAGAAAACTGGAAACCGCACCGTTTACAGCGCCACCGTGGGATCGAATGGCAAATCGTCTGTTCAATCCACGAATGCAGTGCGACCGGTATCGTTGGAGTCTGCCGCGGGAACTCCGAGCCTTAAACACTTGCAGTAATGACGGCCGGGGGCGCACTGTTATTTCCACAGCATGAGGCAGGGCGGCGCCGATACGGCCCCAGGGGATTGCACCATCGTCACGGTGGATCCTGTTCATGCTTCACCCAGACTGGCGGCGGCCGTAGGATCGTTGGACTCCGCTAACCAGCCCGGGCCATCAGGAGCTTTCCCGGAGCCCCCAGCGAGACTCCCCCTGATTCTCGACGGCGTGACAGCTAGCACAATTAGGAGACAAATGACCACCAATCGACTTAAGGAAACGTCCAGCCCCACAAAGGGCATAGTGCCTCACACGATTTCAGGCTGCCCCCGGCCACCGCCTTGGAGAAAGATCCTGCTCGGGGCCGGATTCATAGTGCTGCTTACCGTTGCCACTGTCATGGGTATCTTTATTCACTTTTACCTGCGTTTCTCGCGAATCATTGATACCCGCCTGGATGGGAACGTTTTCGGCAATCCTGCTTTAATCCTGGCTGCCCCCAGCGAACTGCAAGTGGGACAGCCTTTGACTGCCAGTGCGGTCACGGCTCACCTGCTTAGGGCCAGCTACACCGAGGGCCAGGAGGTCCAGGGTGTGGGGAGCTATACCTTGACGGGCAATGAGCTGGAAATCCAGCCTGGCCCTGAATCGTTCTTCCGTAATGGTCAAACGAGCGAAGGGCCGGCGAGATTGGAATTCAAAAGCGATCGCCTCGTGTCAATTACGGCTCTCAACACTACGGCCGCCTTGAAGACGTACTGGCTTGAACCCGAGCCGATTACGACCCTCTTCGACGCCAGCCGCGCCAAGCGTCGCCTGGTTCGTTACCAAGACCTCCCCAAGGTGCTGGTGGATGCTATCCTCGCCACGGAAGACCATCGCTTCTACACGCACCACGGCGTGGATTCACTCCGGATTGTTGCCGCCGCCATCGCCGATTTCCGCTCAGACAAGCGGCTACAGGGTGGCAGCACGCTGACCATGCAGCTCGCCCGAAATCTTTTTTTGACTCCTCGCCGGACGATCCGGCGAAAAATAGCGGAAATCTTTTTCGCCATGATACTTGAGCACCGGTTGTCCAAGGAGCAGATTCTCGTCCTTTACGCGAACCAGGTCTATCTCGGCCAACACGACAGTTTTTCCATATATGGATTCGGCGAGGCGGCTTCGGTCTATTTTAACAAGGACCTCAGCACCCTTACTCTCCCCGAAGCCGCGTTCCTGACCGGGTTGATCCGCGGACCGAATCTCTACTTGCCCTACGAACATCCGAAGCGGGCAGCCGAACGGCGAAATTTTGTGCTCGGGCGGATGCGGGAAGCCGGCTTCATCGGCGCCGGGCAGGCCGAGCAGGCTTCGGCAACTCCCCTCGGATTGACTGAGCAGCCCGTCGAAGCCTGCCAGCAGGCCTATTTTGTGGATATGGTGAAGGCACAACTGCGCACACAGTTCTCCGAGTCCGATCTGCTTTCAAAAGGCTATCGCGTTTACACCACGCTTGATCTTGATGTCCAACAAGCGGCCACGGTGGGTGCGAGCGCCGGTTTGATCGAACTGGACGGGCAAGTTAAGAAGGAGAGGGCACGCAAGAAAAACTCCCCTCCGGATTCGGTCCTGCCGCAAGTCGCCATGGTGGTTCTGGACCCCAGCACCGGCGACGTCAAGGCCCTCATCGGCGGTCGCGCCTACAATGAGAGCCAGTTGAATCACGTTTTGACCCGTCGCCAGCCCGGTTCGTCGTTCAAGCCTTTCGTGTATGCGGCGGCCCTGAACTCGGGTGTGGACGGCTCAAGACCTCTCGTCACGCCCGCCACGATTCTGCCGGATGAACCCACCACGTTCGAATTTTCCAATCGGCCCTACGCGCCCAAAGATTACCACGCGGAATATCACGGCTCGGTAACCGTCCGGCAGGCGTTGGCCTACTCCCTCAATGTGCCTGCCGTGCGCCTGGCCGAGATGGTCGGTTACCGCAAGGTGCGTGACCTTGCCGTCACGGCTGGCTTTAACGATCAACTGGAGGCGACGCCCGCCATCGCACTGGGCGCTTACGTCGCGACGCCACTGGAAGTCGCGGGGGCCTATACGATTTTCGCTGACCGCGGTGAGTACGTCCCACCCCGGTGCATTGTGGCCGTCGCCGATGCCGAGGGCCACGTCGTTTGGGATATTCCTGTCACTGCCCACCGAGTGCTTGACTCGCGCGTCAGTTATCTCATGGTGAGTCTCCTTGAAAGCGTGATCAACAACGGCACGGGGGCGGGCGTGAGGGCCCGTGGATTTAGGCTTCCGGCCGCGGGGAAGACAGGCACTTCACATGACGGCTGGTTTGCCGGATTCACCTCGAACCTGCTCGCGGTGGTTTGGGTCGGGTACGACGACGACCGCGACCTGGATCTCACCGGGGCACAGTCAGCTCTGCCCGTCTGGACAGAATTCATGAAGCGGACTACCGGCTTACCCACTTACAAAACTTCACAGCCGTTTATTCAGCCGTATGGAATCGAAACGGCTGCAATTGACAATCTTACCAACCTTGTAGCGACCGCCGATCCGGTTTCGACTCACAGCGAGGTGTTCATTGCGGGTACGGAGCCGTTCCCCCCAGCTCAGGAAGCACCGCCGGTCATAGCTTTGGGGCCCCAGAGCCTACCCGAGACGATGCTCGGGGGGAACGGACCCCTCCCGCGGGCGAACGAGATTGTCCTGGTTCCAGACACGCAGGGGCACAAGGTCTACATCAATAATGGAGTTTTGCTCTCGACCGGCCTAAGCTTCAGTTCTCGTCCACTTGCCCCCTCCCAGCCCTCGATGCCTTGGAGCAAGTAACAAGTGGGGCGGCCGGTGCGGCGCGTGGGGACGTCAGTCTTTCTGTATCGCATGGAGGAGAAATCCCCCTTCCCTCTCCCCTGGGGAGAGGGGAAGGCCCCATGGGGGTACTGTGTGAGGGGTTACTTGCACCATCGAGGCGCCAGAAGAATCTACAGCCAAACAATTCATAATCTATCAGCCCCGCCCTTCCCAACCCGCGATGAGAAATCCGGGCTTAGGTGAGCACTTTTGACCAGATGGCCGAGCAATATTGGACTGAAACACGATTTCCTTCAGGATATAAGGGGAGTGCGGTGAGGGCTCCGGCTGGTTGCATTCGCATCCTGAAATGCGGCAGGGAAAAGGATCGTGCAAGCGCAACAAATTTCGAGACGGCGTCTGCCGGGCCTGGCGTGCGTCACAACCGGCAGGTAAAAGTATCACCCGCCACAAAATCGCGAAAGGTGAGGGCACGACTATGAATCGTACGGCTACGCGCGAAGAACCAAAAGCAAGCCCCAATGCGGCGGGAACCGAGCGTGCACGGCCTAATCTGCACCAGCAGGCAAGAGAGATTCAGCCCTTCGGGAAGATCGCCAAATTGCCGATCGCGCTTGACGAAACAGTGTGCGTGTCGAGTGTCCAAGTCCTGAATCAGGTCCTGGCCGATACGATGATCTTGCGCGATATGTACAAAAAACATCATTGGCAGGTGGCGGGGGAAACCTTTTATCAATTGCACCTGCTGTTCGACAAGCACTATGGCGAGCAGGCAGAACTGGTGGATGCCCTCGCGGAGCGCATTCAGATCCTTGGCGGAATCAGCATCGCGATGGGTATTGACGCTGCCGAAACCTCGATCATTCCTCGTCCTCCGCGTGGCCGGGAAGAGGCTCCAGTGCAAATCTCCCGCTTGCTCGAGGCGCACGAATTTGTTTTGAGGGCAGCCCGCACAGCCGCTCGACAAGCAGCGCAGGCAGGCGATGACGGAACAAACGATTTATTGGTGAGTCAGTTGATCCGGACCAACGAACTTCAGGTCTGGTTCCTTTCAGAGCATTTGGTTAATGTCCCGTTGACCGATGCGGTCTGAGCGGCTTCTTCCTATGGTGCAAGTGGCAGTCAGTGTCTGCGGACCGCCTATGCTTTCTATGGACAAGGAGGTTGCGGAATCCCGTAGAAGGCAGCCGTAGGCAGTCTCCTTTAGGTGTAGCGACATGGGCGCCCACAATGACAAGCATCGGGTAGATGCGGGAGGGGAAAATGGCTCCGGACTTTGACTTATCGAACTTGGAAAACGCTCAGGTCGAAATGTGGTTTTTCCTCCGGGTTGACGACATCCTTGGGCAGATCCTTGCTGGCCAGTCCAAGCGCTTGGCCTTCCCAAGTGCTCTTAGGGACTGCATGGTTACAGCCCTGACGAGTGCACCGATGGCAGGACTCAACAGCGTAAAACCAGGAGCGGACCGCGTGGCCCACCTTAGAAAGCAAAATTAGGAGGATTAGATCATGCCGTTAGTGCAAATCATAATTGTCCTGATCGTGGTTGGAGTTCTTCTCTGGCTCGTCAACAACTTTATTCCGATGGCAGGCTCCATTAAATCGCTTTTGAATGCGGTCGTGATCATTGTGGTTGTTGTGTGGCTCCTGAATGTCTTTGGCCTCATGCATTACATCACCGACTTGCACATCGGGCGCATGGGGGGCGGGCGGTCTTAGTTCATGGCAGGTGCATACCTAGGTTGCTGAGGCAGGCCTGGGGTTTGGCAGATGAGCGGTATGCTTATGCGCACCTTGTAGCTAGACGGCTTCCTGGCCAACAATCACGCGTGAATCTAGAAAGCATTGATGCGCAAACCCGCAACTGCCTCGGCCGGCGCATCGAGATAGATCCCCCGAAACGGTCACAGTCACATTCTCACCACAACTACCGCCATTAGAGCATTTTTAATTTAAGTGTATACATATCGGCAAATCCGCAAACAAAAACGTGGGGCCCCCTCACCCACCGCCTTGCGGTCCCTCTCTCCCCCTGGGAGAGGGCTTTTAAGAATTGATTTTAGCCCTCGCCCCCTTGGGGAGAGGAGGGACCGCAAGGCGGTGGGGGCCCCACGTTTTGCAAGTAGTGGGGGTGAGGGGGCCTTTCCGGACCAGATGGATCAATAATTTCCTCCCACCTCTTAAGTGCTCAGTGTTGGCGCTAACAGCCTGTGCTACAGGATAAGTAAACACTTAAATCAAAACTGCTCTAGCCCACACTTCTCACCACGTTTGTGGGGGGCTGTCGGAAGGGCGGGGCTTTAGCCCCGCCGAAATCGCGCCTCCCGCCCTCTGTTTGTCCCGCGCCCCGCGCAGCTTGCAGCCGCAAGCTGCGCGGGGCGCGGGAATTGGAAATAATCAGGACGGCCTTGCAGCGGCGCGGCTGAAGCCCCGCCCTTCCGGCAGCGTCCAATCGTGGTGAGAAATCCGGGCTAGGACCCAAAAATTGCTTGAGTTCACTGACGTTTTTTCGAGCATCCATAGTAATCGAAAGCCGATCTCTCCTCCTAACTTAGACCCTCTGGCGGTCGCAGGATGACTTGACCGAAGTCTGTATGTGGATCATGGAGCGCTGCTGACGCTAGTCCTTAGTTGCCGAAATTAGCGCTATTTCAAGTCGGCGGATGGAAGGGCGGGGCTTCAGCCCCCCGTAGAACTCGGGAGGGGTTTAGGGGCTTTAGCCCCTGGAGCGAGATGGCTTCAGGGCCTAAAGGCCCATTCAACCCTCCACCCTGCGACGGCGGGGTTAAAGCGCCGCCCTTCCGCAGGCCATGATTAATATCGCTTTCTAATGCAAATTGGCGCTAGCGCGGTTAGGCGGAATTGCGACGAAATCCTGCGTGATGTAAAGCCTGCCGTTCGGCCCTTGCACGATCCCAATTCCCACGTCAGTGTAATTCGCATTTAAGATGTTGGCCCGATGATTTTTCTGGAATCGAGGTTCGTTCATAAATGCGGCTTCCGCGGCAGGGACGGTTTCATTTAGGGCAATATTCTCTCCCAAAGCCCGCCAAGGGATTCCGGCCTCGTTGATTCGCGCCGCAAGGGTCCTGCCCTGCCGGTCAACATGGTCAAAAAACCGTTGCTCGATCATGTTGCGAGAATGCGCTCGCGCGACCGCGGCCAGTTTTTCGTTCCACCGGAGGGGCTGCGCTCGGCCACCCGTCTCGGCGGAGGTCGCGGGATCCCGGCGCTCGCGGTTGACGAGCGCCCACATCTGCCTTTCCAAGCCGGCCATGCGGTTCGTGCCGAATGTTTGGCGGGGTGCGGCTTCATGGGAAACAAACACGGGCGTGCCGTGGTTCGATACAAGGCGTTGCCGCACACTCGGGTCACTTTGCCCCTCCGCGGTGGCGCTATCGCGCTCGCCGAAAGGACGCCACGCATCTGATTTGACGGGGTTCTGCTTCGCCGTTTTTTGCTCTGGCCGCACGTCACTCTGCGGGGGCGTGGCAGAATCCGGCTTTGAGGATGTTTGTGCCTGGTCTGGACCCGCGCAGGCTAGGGTTGCAGCCCACAAGATCCCAGCGAAAACAGCGGGCGACCGGCAAAGGGAAAAGGCTTTCATACTCGAACATCATTTTGCATGCGATTAAACAAACAGATGCTGCTCCAACTAAGCCGGGATTTCTCACGACGGGTCTGGAAGGGCGGGGCTTCACAGGCTGCGGAAAAGCTCTGTGGCGCGTCGAGCGCCGGGGTGGTTAACCGCGCCGGGACGTTTTTCCGCAGCCTGTTTAGCCCCGCCCTTCCCGCATCGTCCAAACGTGGTGAGAAGTCCGACCTAGCGAGCACGCCGCGAGTGAATGGTAAAGGCGAAATCAAGAGGAAAAACCCCGATGACTTCGATCCCGTCACCCGGATACTCGCATTATGATGGGTACAATGAATGGTGGCAGGTCACTGCAAGATTCTGTAAGCGCATGGCGTCCCCCGCCTGGCTTTGCCTTTGACGCTGCCTAACCAGGCGAAGGAGACCCATGGTTTAACCGCTCGGCCCCATTACTTCTTGGGTGGCACCTTGGCCGCCGGCGTCGTTCGCTTTGCCGATCCGGTACGCGCCGCGTTGATCAGGGTTAGGGCGTCTTGAGCATTGAACGGGAACCGGCGAACGGACTTTTGCCCCGTCGTACTCAGGACGACATCTACGCGGCGGTTCTGGGCCAGGGCAATTGTTTGCATATTGTTGCCTTGGAGAAATTTCCGCCGATCCTCCGGGGTCACGTCGGGATTCTGTTCCATCTGTTCCCTGACTTGGTCGAGGCTCAGGACGTCTTGTTTACCAAACGATTTCGTCTCAATGCTGCCGACGGGAACGCCCTGCTCCACCAGGAAGCTCTTGCTACGTGCCACACGCCGCTCCGTAAGGGCATTGTTATATTCCACCGATCCGCGTGGGTCCGCATGCCCCTCCAAGGTCAAGTGGGCATCCGGCTTGAATTCGAGGTACTTCTTGAAATCGGTGGCCAGAGTTCTGAGAGTGTTCCGCTGACTCTCCACGAGGCCGCCATCGGGATTCTCGGTGGTCGGTTGCGCCGTGGGAAAGTAGATGCTGTGAAGGGCAAGCCTCGATTCCAATTCCATTACCATCGCAGTGGATTGAGGCATTTGCACATCGAATTCTACTGAGCAATCGGCGCCGCTGCCGCGCCCATCGTCAACGTGGCCTGTTACCGTGCTGCGGCCTGGCGACAGACCGGAACTATCGAAACTCACAGACGCCCCTGTGCCGGTGATCTGGCCGCCGGAGGCGTGCCAGGAGTAGGTCAGCGGGACGTTGTCCGGATTGTTGGCGGTCGCAGTGATCTGCACATGTTCGCCGACCGTGATGGAGTGCCGGTCCGCCGAGCAACTTAGCGTCGGCGGGCGAATGGGCCGCGGGTCGACGCGAATACCCACCGAACAATTTGCCATGCCACCCCGGCCGTCGTCCACGCGCACCCTTACCGAGTAAGTTCCCGCCGCCACGCCGGCGGAGTTCCATTGGACATCAGGACCGGTACCCGCCACGGCGCCGCCCGTTGCCGTCCATGTGTACGTCAGGGGATTGTTGTCGGGACTGGTGGCCTGCGCGTGCACGCCGACACTGTCACCCGATTCGGCATAGACCATGCCCTTGTCGGCCGAACACGCGGTCGCCGGCGGCTGGGGGGGCGGAGGCGGCGGAGGCGGAGGTGGGCAATGCTCCCTACCGAAGCGGAAGACGAGTCCCGCTGAGAGGCGCATGTCGTTCTGCTTCGCCGTTGAACCCGTGCTGGAGGTAGGATCCTTGAAATCGGTCAGCGCGTATTCCACTTGGAACAGACGCAATGCCACGTGACGGTTTAGCGTGATGTCGAGTCCGCCTCCTGCGGTCATGGTGAACGAGTTCTCGAAGGGGAGGGGCGTGCATCCAATCCCTGAACAGCCATTGAGGGTTACGTCGCTGGCGTGCGCTCCTCCAAACAAAGCCTGGACAAAAGGAGTGAACCTCTCGCGCCGGAAGGAAAGGCGCGGGCCAAACATGTAAGTGTAGACGTCCCCGTACGAGGGCACATCGCCACCAGTCGGAGGCGCGTTCCCGCCGAACCTGGTGTCATGATAGGCGCCAAAGTCGCCAACGAGCCCCAGGTAACGGTTCGCGTTGAATGCGAATGAAGTGCTGCCGCCACCTAGCCAAGCGATGCGGTTTCCGGCGCTCATCGGAACGGCCCGGAGATTCGAGTAGCCCAGAAAGACCTCAAACCTGGGAATATAGAGGTCCGAGCTTTTCGCTGGCGGCTTGGCCGTCCCCGGCGCGGACTGTGGCGCCGCCGCCGGCTTGGCTTTGACCACGGCGCTGGGTGCGCCCTGGGATTTGGCAGCTCCGCTCTTCACTGCCGCCGGAGGCTCAGGAGGGTTGATCTCTGCGACCGTCACGTTAGCGGGAGCCACGGGAGCTGTCGCCACTGCGGAGCTGGGTTCCGTCGCCGGAGAAGGGGCTGTGGTCTTCGCGGCCGGGAGCGCTGAATTGGCCATCCCGCGCGGACGCAACTCAATCCGCATTTCCTCCGGCGTGGCGTGGACTTCGAAAGTGGGATCGCCGTTCAGATCAGCTACCACGCGAACCACCGACCGGTCCGTTTCGCGATACTGCGCGAGGCGCACATCCCGAAGAACCAGGGTGTCGGCGGAATATGATTTCTGGTGAGAGGTGTTCTTCGCGCTGTCAATATCCACCACCAGGCGCGCCGGGTTCTTCAGGGATGTGACCCGATAAGTGGCGGTCCGGGAGGTCGAGACATCCACAAATGTCTCACCGGACGCGCGCTTGTCCAGAGTCACATTGGAAACCACCAACAGTCCGCTCGACGGCACCGCGGGAACAGCGTGGGTGGGCATAACCTCTGGAGAGGATGCCGGGGCAAGCGTCGCCGCCGTCTTCGCTGTGGCTGCCGACTTTACCGTGTCGTCCGCACAGAGTAAGAGGGTAGGCGCCAGTAAGAAAGCAACCGCCATTGTGGTAATAATCCGAATTCCTAATCTCATTGTTGCCTCCTGAATTGTGCCTACTCACTCAGAAGCGGCGCATAGAGAGTCTGGCTTTTCAGCCATGAAGTACTACTCAACTTGCTTCACCCTCAACACCGCAGGTCCTTACTTGGGGTGAGACCGCCCCGCAAGGCGATCCCACCCGTGAGTCTTACCCCTCATACTAGAATCCCGGCACGTTAATGACGGTGTTCACCAGGGTTGTTGATGCGTGCAATGCTATCAATCTGCCATTTATGGTCGTAACTTCGGCGTTGCCGGCAGTCGAGACCGAAATTCCTGCCGAGGAGATGACGGTTCCCACAAAGGTACCGCCGCCCGCCGCATTGATCGTCGCGGCGCTGCCGACCTGCCAATAGACGTTCCCAGCTTGGGCGCCGTTGATCAGGTTAATGGTGCGAGCGCCTAATGGGCCCGCGGCGCCCACGGTGAGTGAGGTCGCCATCTGGAAGACCCACGTCGCATTCGCGTTCCCTTGGGCGTCGAGTGTGAGATCCGATCCTATTATCGAGTACGTGCCTGCGGCGGAGGCATAGACGCCAGGAGTGATGGTTAGCCCGCCGAGGTTTTCCGCGCTGGCGGCGCCTGGATCTGGGCCTGTGGTTGCCATTCCCGCGAGGGTGTTAAACTCGGCAAGCGCGGCGGCGGCGGCCTGGGTTGCGACATAGAAGGTGGTGCCAGGTTGAGCCGCGGGACCCGTTCCTTCATTAGGACACGTAATAGTGGGAGGCGGGGGAGCAGTAAATATCTGTCCCGTGACGTTTCCTATATTCAGCGGAGTCTCGGTGTAGATACATCCCGCGGGCGGGAGGTAGGTGACAAAGTGATCGTGGAATCCCGTAATCACAGTAGAAGCACCGGTGGTCCCAATATCCCCATTGATCACCGTCTCGGTCCCCATGTTGGTTATACCGGCACCACCTCCAAAAGCTCCGAAAGGCGCGGCCGCTCCAAGGGGTGAGGGTGGGGAACATACTGCCGCCGACCCGGTTGTGAAGCTCCAGACTTCGGGAACTGCCAGTGGAGTGAGTGCAATATCCTCGGCCCCGGTGGTGATCGTGGCAGTATAGGTCGTACTGGGGGTGAGAGGGTTCAAGGGTGTGAAGGTTGCGATGGTGCCGGTTACGTCCAGGGAGACTGTTCCGGTTACGGGCAAACCGGCGGCCGTCACCATGAAGGTCGATGTATTGATCGTTGCAGGATCCATTGCCGTGCTGAAGGTTGCGTTGATCCCGTTGCCACAAACACCTACAGCATTATTCAAAGGGCTCGTGGAAAGCACGGTGGGCGGGACGAGGAGTGGGGCCGCGGTGGTAAAGGTCCAAACATAGTTGCTTACCAAATGGTTGCCCGCCAGGTCGGTTACCCCGGTTGTAATCGTGGCCGTGTAAAGTGTAGCGAGTGCGAGATCGCTGGTGGGCACAAAGAGTGCCGTGTTGCTACCGGCAATATAGGCCACGGTGCCTGTTACAGGCGTTCCCCCTTGCGTCAGGGTAAAGGTTACTGGGTTGACGGTTGTATCAAGTAATGGCTTGCTGAAAGTTGCCTCGACCAACTGGTTGGCGGGCACATCGATGCAGGTGGGGAGCAGTGGAGCACAGGGATTGGTGGATATCACCGTGGGTGGAATGAGGTCCGGGGCTGCACCGGTGGTAAACGTCCATACAAAGTTGGCTACCATTGCCGTGCCTGACAGGTTCGTGACGCCGTTGGTAACGGTGGCAGTATATAACGTGAGGGGTGCTAGATTGGTCGCGGGAGTGAGGGTTGCAATGTTGTTTATAACGCTATAGGTGACTACCCCGCCGACGGGGGTTGCGCCAGGTCCGGTTAGCGTAAATGTTGAGGTATTAATTGTTGCCGGCGCCATCGCCTCATCGAAGGTCGCGGTGATTGCCGTGTTGAACCCAACACCGGTGGCATTATTGAGAGGGGTTACAGCGGTCACCATGGGCGGTATGTTGCTCGGGGTCGTACCGGTCTTAAAGCTCCACACATAGTTGCTCGCCAGTCCTATGCCTCGCAAATCCATCACCCCGGTTGTAACCGTGGCAGTATAGGTGGTTAGGATGGCGAGATTGCTGGTCGGCGAAAAGGTCGCAGTTGAGGCCGAGCACGTGATTGTTCCTGGTATGGCGACGGCACCAGGTCCTGCCAGGGTAAAGGTTGATGAGGTGACCGTTGCACAGTTCACCGGCTCATTGAAGACTGCCGAGACTGCCTGATTGGTAGGCACGCCGGTTGCGCCATTTGAGGGGACTGCAAAAATCACGGTAAGAGGTCCCTGGGCCGTAAAGCTCCATGCATAATTATTCGCCAGCGGTGCGCCTCCCACATTAGTCGCCCCGGTTGTAATCGTGGCAGTGTACAGGGTAAGGAGGGAGAGAGGGCTTATCGGAGTAAAGGTCGCGCTCGCGCCGGAGCAGAGGACTGTTCCTGCTACGGCGGTGCCGGCAGGTGTGGCGACACCAGGTCCAGGTACCGTAACTGTCAGGGTAAAGCTTGAGGCCGTGATGGTTGCACAGTTCATCGCCTCATTGAAGTTCGCCGTAAGCACCTGATTGATAGGCACGCCCGTTTGACCATTGGTGGGGATGGTGGAAGTTACTGTAGGAATAGGCGCGGTGGCAAAGCTCCACGAATAGTTGCTCAGCAGCGGATCGCCAAGAGAGTCTTGTACCGCCGTTGTCAGCGTGGCAGTGTAGGAAACATTGGAGGCGAGAGAGCTGGTCGGTGTAAAGGTCGCAGTTGAGCCTGCGCACGTGACCGTTCCTGCTACGGCTCCAGTAGGCCCTGTCAGGGTAAAGCTCGATGTAGTGATCGTTGCACACCCCACCGCCTGACTGAAGGTTGCCGAGACGGCCTGATTGATCGGCACATCGTCTGCGCCATTGGTGGGGACTGTGGAACTCACGGTAAATGCGGGCCCTATGGTATAGGTCACCGCATTGGTGGTCTGGCCCGAAGTCGTCACGCTGATGTTCACCGCGCCGAGCACAGCGTTCGCGGCGATGGCAAACGTCGCCGTGATCGTGCTACTGCTCACCACCGTCGTGTTGGTGACGGTGATCAGCGCCCCGCTCACGTTGATCGTGGCCCCCGTGGTGAAGCTCGTCCCCGTCAGGGTGACGGGCATGGTCTGTCCCTGGGTGCCTCTATTGGGGGTGATCGCGGTCAGCGTGGGGAAAATGGTTCCCTGCTCGCGGCCGCACCCGGCCACAAATACGACCAGTAGGAGTGCCATAAACCACAGCTTGCTAACCTTCCCTGTGCCCATTCGTGGCCTCTTTTCCATTAGTGACATGGCGTTTCCTTCCCGGCTCCGTGGCCGCTGCGTATTAACAAAGATCTTACAGTCATGCAAACTATCAAATCGGATTCTACCCCGTCTGCTCAAAAACGCTCACCTAGGTGTTCAAAATTGCACACTTCGGTTTTAGCCGGGAAGCTATAGTGGGGCCCAGTAAAAATCACCGATCGACATGGATACGGCCTCGAATGCGGTGTTTGGACAGAAGGGGAGAAGTAATCCGGGGCCACCGAGCGCCCGTAGGGTTGAGCAATTTTGAGCAGACTCCGGACGCAGAATTTGTTGCACTATGATTATGAACCAAGGTCCTGGGGCGACTTATATGAGCGTGCCCAGGGGATCATTCGCGGGATGTGTGGAGCTCTTGTGAGCCTCAAGGGTAATTGGGTGAATCCAAAAGCCGCTTACGCTTTGCTCAAAGATTCATGCTCGGCATGGGTAGACGACAATGCCCCGAGCATGGGCGCAGCGCTGGCCTTTTACACCGTCTTTTCCCTTGCTCCGGTCCTGATCGTGGCGATATCGGTCGCCGGCCTGGCGTTCGGGCAAAAAGCGGCGGAGGGTGAATTCTCACGGCAACTCCAAGGCTTGGTGGGCGAGACGGGGGCAAGAGCTATTCAGGCGGTCCTCCAGAGCGCCGATCGGCCGGCGCTGGGCATTATTGCCAGCGCCATTGGCCTCGGGACCCTATTGGTCGGTGCGTCAGGTGCGTTTGTTGAGCTCCAAGACGCGCTCAATAAGATATGGAAAGTTCAGAGCGGGCCAGGGAGTGTCTGGATCCGCGTGATTAGAGCGCGGTTTTTGTCATTCAGCTTGGTACTGGGTTTGGGCTTCCTGTTAATCGTGTCGCTGGTTGTCAGCGCGGCGCTGGGGGCCGTGGGAAATTTCATAGAGCCTCTGCTTCCATGGCCCGTATTCATGTTGGAGTCGGTCAACTTTCTTCTCTCGTTGGGTGTGATTGCCCTGCTCCTCGCGATGATATTTAAGTATCTACCCGACGTTGATATCGCCTGGAGTGACGTGTGGCTGGGCGCGGCCATTGCGTCGCTTCTCTTGACAACGGGAAAAGCTTTGATTGGGTTGTATCTCGCCCGGTCCACCGTCGCGTCAGCATATGGGGCCGCATCGTCCCTCGTCATTATTCTCACCTGGGTTTATTACTCAGCCCAGATTATCCTGTTTGGCGCGGAAGTCACGCACGTCTACTCCCACCAACACGGTCCGCGGGCCGAGGAAAGTCCTATACTTATTCAGCACATCTGAATTGTTTATTGAAGCGGCATGGCGTGAACGACGATTCAACGTGAGTTGAGGTGTGGAGGAAAAGGCCGATGAGCGAACCCAGAGCAAGGTGGATTCCTCACAGGGGGGCAGCGACGTCAGGCGCTACCACAACCGGAGGGGCCTTGATTAACAACTGCCGGTAAACGATTCGCAAAGTGGCAAGCACCGGAACCGAAAGAAAGCAGCCTGCTACGCCTGCGATCGAGCCGCCCGCCAGGACTCCGAAGATGATCAGCAAAGGATGCAGCTTCATGCCGGCGCTGAGCAAATGCGGTGACACAATATAATCCTGAAAAAACCGGAACGCGACGAGGAACGCGAAGATCGCGAGCAGATGGTGGGAGCCGCTTAAGCCCGCAACCAGCAAGACGATGGTGGCTCCAGCCAGAGGACCCACCAGGGGAACAAATTCGAGAGGAAAGGCGACAGCCGCTAACAGAATCCCATACGGAACGCCTACCAACATGAAGAAGAGTCCATAAGTCAAGGATGCCACGACTCCCAGTAACACCAATGCCCGCATATATTGTGCCAGCAGCACATGCAGGTCAGAGGCAATTCTCTCCACCATATCGCGGCGGGATCCTTCGGCAAGAATGCCCAGCACGGAAGTGCGCATCTCCTGCCCATCTTTCAAGAAGAAGAAGCTGAGAATCGGTACCAGGATGGCAAAGATAAGGCTTTCCGCGTGCGAAATAACCCTCAAGGCGGCATTCGAAAGCACTGCCAGGATATCGCGCGAATGATTGGCCAGTTGCTGTTGCACCGTCGATATGACAGTCATCTTTAGTGGCAGGGCGTAGTGCGCAGCGGAGGGCGCGATCGGGGGCTGGAATTTCAATAGCAGTTCCGGAAGCCCGGCTGCCAGTGCGTTCGCCTCCTGGACGATACGGGAGCCAAGGGCAATTCCAATAACAATCAGAAACGCCACGATTGCGAGGTATACGAGGGTGAGCGCCAGAACCTTTGATCGTCCCGGTAGCCACCGGTCAAGTAGCCTCACCAGTGGCCAAAGCAGGTAGGCGAACAGGAGTGCCACGACAAAGATAAACAAAGTCTCGCGAATAAGAAACAGCAGTTCCGCCAGAAGGAGAACAAGTATCGCCGTCCAGGTGCAACGCGCGGCGTGGCGATCTAGACCCAGCAAGATTTTGCTCCCTCCGCCACCCAACGTGACCTTTGTCGCCAGGCTTCGATCCGATAAGTTACCCAATTGAACCACTCGTTGGCTACCAAAATCTTACCGGAAACTATTGGGTGGGGTGTTCCCGCATCGTTGATCTGCGCCAATCGGATATAGGGGCGAATCCTGGCTAGAGCGCGGCAGCCCTTTCCTTCTCAGCGCGGCTGACGTTCGTCGCGGCGCCGTGGACTCCGCTCATCCAAGTGGCGGCTTTGGTATGTTCATCTCCGGTAGGCGGGTAAATTAGAGCCAGACCCTCCGGGCAAGCATCGACTGGGCGAGTGAATTGATCCTGGTTCATTAGGATGAAATCAAGGGCCAGGCCCAACTGAGGAGAATTGAATTGATTCTTGAAACATATTCCACTGGTGTGAGCCGGAGAAGTCCACGTCCAGTAGTCGCACACCATATTCTGATGACCCTCGTCATTAACTGACCAGATGCTCAGGTAATCCACCGCTGTGCCTGGTGCACTGCGGTATTCAACCCGTGCTGAACATGGCTTGGCGATTTTCATCAAGTCTTCCCAGGCTAGAATCACTGCAAACTTAAGGGCGTTGTCCAATTCCATGTTGATTCTCCCTCACGAATGAATCACTTCGGTGGCCTTGGAATCGCGCTGGGGTGCAGAGGTTCGCCCGGCAGCAATTCCAACACATTTATTTGAACCGACGACTTAGTGGCAACGAGTTCGGTGATCTTATATTTCACATCGCGGGATATCATTGTCGTAGGCCCGAATATCCGGACGTCGGCCGCGGCTTCCGTACCTGTTTGTAGCCACATTCCGCCGACATCGCTGTAGACAAAAGTGACGTGTACATCCTTGACCCACCAGGAAGGGGTTTTGGCAAGCTCGCCCTCGAAGCGGCGAAGCAAGTAGGTGTTGGCATCAACCCAAATGTCACCATGGAGCAGGTGATCTTCTATGCGCCGGGGAAGCAACTCAAAGACGTGGCAGGGCTGGCCACTGAGGTCTGCTTCGCGAATATAACGGAAATCATAATTGTCCGCAGAGTAGTCGGTGGCGAGGTAATCTTTGGTGACGTCTACTTCATTGGAAAGCATGCGGCGAACAAGGATTTGTCCCAATCCGCTCCCGGTCGTCTCCCCGATGGTGTAGTTTTTGGAGTTGGGAGGAACGAAGGTTACATCGGCAAATACCTCAGACTTGGCCGCACTTTCATCCTTGCCAAACAGCTTGTAGTCCCGCGTGACGGTGTAAGGACGCAGGTGGGCGCGGTTCTCAGTCCGGGCCTGCGCCATGCGGGCGACGATGGTTTCTACCGTGGGGATCGAGCTTCTGGTCGGAGCCGATGCGGATGCCATTCCTGCGACGAAACAGAGAAAAAGCAACCAGTAGGTCTGGTGCCGTGCCGCCACGGAGAATAAGCTTCGTCCCGGAACACGGATTTTGAACCACGAGTTTTGCAACAAATACCCCCCCAGTGATCGCTCGCGGGGTCTCCAGCCTCGAATAAACCTAACCAAAAACTACTTTGAAGTCCAGCACGCTCTAAATAAGAGGGGCGGCAGGATTAAATCCTGCCGGCCTCGACGATTGTGCCCGTTCTGCCGCCTCAAGAATAAGATCGGCGCCCGCCAATCAGGTTCCATACCAACACAATCACGGCAATCACCAGCAATAAGTGGATGAGACTTCCGCCAACGTGAAAGCCAAAGCCCAGCATCCACATGACCAATAAAATCACGAAAATTGTCCAAAGCATACTAATCCTCCCCCCTAACACCCGTCTCCCGGCAGATTCTCGTAAGGAAGTTAGAGGCACACTTGTTATAACCTGAAGGTTATTCCCCAGTCAGCCCCGTACTGCTCACCCGGCTGGTCACAATTGCTCATCCCCATTCATGGGGAGGGCCGCCGGACCATCGGGTGATTTGCAATTTTTGAAGTCGGCAAATTGACTCACTTTCTCAAATCACGCAGCCGATAGCCGATCGGGGGAAGTATGTCAAGCGGTGATTAGGCCGCCGGCATCGTCCGGTGCGCTGTCATCTTGATGGGTTGTGACTTTTTTGAATATGCCCGCAAGCCAGCGCCGAAAACAAGAGCCTCAAAGAGGCCTATGAATCAACAAAGTCATAGGCTCTGAGCGCAACGAAGGATCTCACCCCGAGTATTTTCAAGGCCACGCGAGATTCTTCCTTCGCTATGCTCAGGACCGCCTGCGGCTCCTTGGAATGACAGTGCCGACGGGTTTTCCGCAGCCTCTGAAGCCGCGCCTTCGCACCCGCGGTGAGAAGTCCGGGCTAGATGTCCAAGACAAAGTCGGAAGCCGCCAGGTTTCCGTATTGCACCGAATTGACGCGCTCTCCCACAACGTTGGCGAAGTATTGCAGGATGGCCGTCAATTTCAATACGGCCGGCGTTTCGCGCAACCCCAGCCAATGACGCGTGACGAGGGAAACGTACAGTAGCTTGAAGTATAAGATCAATAGATACTGTTCGTACGTATAGCGCGGGTGAACGTTGGCAGTGTTCTTGAGAAGGTACGTGAGCGCCAGGAAATCGCACTTGAGCGTTACGATGAGCTGCGGATACTCCACGGGAGATCCTAAATCTTCAATGGCGCTCCGGACCGAGGGATACCCCAATCGATTGGTCTTCACGATCGCCTGGTAGAACTTCTGAGCAAACTGCCGTCGCAAGGGTCTCTGGCAGATGGCCTGAATGTAATAGACAAGGAGTCCCGTGTAAACCATTAAGATCAAAACGGCCATGAACATAGTTCAGCTCACCGCGGAGTTCTATCGGGATCTACATTTCGGGTCCCGATGAGGGTCTGGGAACAGCCAAGGCTCCCTTTCTTAATCTACAAGTAACGATTCAATCACCCCCGGTGGGGTTTGTATGTTCAAGATTGCACACCTTGGCAGGAAATCTCTTCGCGACCACATACGCCGCCCGCCTCGCCGGTCCCTCCGGCGCCACTCCCTCCCTTACCCCCGCGGGGACGGATCTGTTGAAGCCGAGGCTGTCCAAATTAGCGAATGCTTTGAGGGGTCAACGCGGCTCTGCCGCCTGATGTGATGAAAATGCTCCTCTCCGCAGATGAGGAGAGGGGTAGGGGGTCGTGCTGATTGCGACTTTCTGTTTTCGGTTTCATAAGATGACCGCCCCGGGTCCCGGCGCGCCACGCCTCCTGAATCAGGAGGAGAGTTATCAGGGGCAACTTCATCCTTCGTGGCGAGCCGAGGGCATATGAGCCGCTCGTCCCCACCCGCCCGATTGAGGGCAAATTGGACGGGCATGGTTCGTTACTCAAGCTTCCCCTCGGCCCGGTTATAGGTGATCAGGCTCAGCCTTGCCTCGGCGGCCCCAAAAATGGCGGCAACGCAAGCGTGCCATCTTCACCGCTTGCTTTCCCTGCTGGATGGGGAAATTTTGTAGTGATCGATGGTAGCCCCAATGCCCATGCGCCCCCCTTCTTGCGGGACGACGCGGGTGATTGTGCCCCGGCAGCGAATCCTGACCGGGCTTCGTAAAATATCAGCAGGGAGATCGAGTTCGATCTCGAGAGCTGTTCCGACGGTCCACTTGGCTGGCGCTAAAAAGAACAGCCCGCCGCCGCTGACGTTCTGAGTTTCAACTTCAAGTTCTGGGAGTAAAGGGCTGTGGCGCGATTCCCGGGGTTTAACACGACAAGGAAACTTCACGCCGTATCGCCGGAATCGCCGTTGATTCAGTGAAACGGCCTTGTCCAGAGCATCCCTGTGGGAAGGAGGGTTACCCACGCCAGCCATCATAAAACCTCCAAGCGTATGGAAAGCCGCCCCGCGAAAGGCGCCTTCTTGATTGATGAACGCGTTCAGACGGTAAGTTTATGGTTACCTTCTCAAGCCGTCTGTTCAAACTTGCACACCATGCGACACCTTATTCCGGGAGTCCAAAATTATTTGGGATTCCCCCCTCGTCCCCGAGAGGTTGACGGTACAAGAAGGGGTTCCATTCTTAGGGTCCAGGCAATAATTAACGCAGGCTAGGGGCTGGTTTTAAGCGCTGCTTTGCCGTTTCCGCCGCGCCCCAGACCTTAACACCCTTCCGCCCGGCCTACGCTCCGCCGCGCGTCCAATCTTCAAGATTCGCGGGCGGAGACTTCACCTTGCCGTGGCGGGCAATGGGTCGTGACCAGGCGTTCGAACTCCGCCGGCGCCACGGGTTTCTCGAGATAATCCGCAGCGCCAAGCTGCATGGCTTCGAGATAGCAGTTCATCTCCAGGCAACGCGCCAGCACCACCACCGGTGTGTGCCGGTTGCGTGCCAACGTAAGCTCCACGAGGCGGTGCGATTCAAACGCCGGGCTACCCTGATTCACAATGACGGAGTCGAAGTGCTCGCGTTCCAGGCACGCCTCCGCCTCCTGATAATTCGCAAAAGCCCGGACCGAGTAACCCATGCGCCCCAACAGCGTAGCGAAATACTTCAAATCTTTCTCATCCTCATCAACCAGCAGAACCCTTCCGCGGGGGAGGCAAGGCTGGGTTGGAGGGAGATGTGGCTTGTCATTAACTGGCGTCATCGGAATCCTCCTTGTTTGCCTTAATGCATCATCTCGGGGCGGCAAGACATTTCGCATGTCCGGGCCGCGCGAGAAAAAAGCCCCCGACCGGCGCGAAGTCCCGCCGGCCGACTAACGCGAGCGGGAAGCGTGAAGCTGCCCGCGTCGTCTCTGCGTCAACAAAGCGGGAAGGTCCTTTTCAGCGGGCACAGGGCGTGTAAAGATGAGCAGGGGAAAGGAGTTGGAGCTAAAAAGGACGTGGGCGTCATCGTCTCGGCTTCATTCAATGACATAGCGTTTCCTTCCGGCACAGTAACCGCTGTGCATTAACAATGGCGCGATAGAGAATGTAATTTAGCAACTCCGGGTTTTGCTTGTCTGTTCAAAATTGAACACCCGGATTTTGGCGAGTGAACCACCGTGCGGGGGCAGGGAGGATCACGGTGGGCTCGGACAGGATACAGGCACCCATGCGATCCCTGAGCTGCTGATAAAGGTTTGATTTTGAATTACTTACCCGTCGTAGCCACGGGCTAGGGGATTTCGTCTTTCTGACTGGAAGAGCCTGAGATTGGCATCTGCCAGTGTTGCCATCGAAAACGTTCTAGTGCCAAGTTGCATTAGAAAGCGATATTAATCATGACCCGCGGAAGGGCGGGGCTTTAGCCCCGCCGTCGCAGGGTGGAGGGTTGAATGGACCTTTAGGCCCTGACGCCAATTCGCTTCAGGGCCTAAAGCCCCTAAACCCCTCCCGAGTCCTACGGCGGGGCTGAAGCCCCGCCCTTCCATCCGCCGACTTGAAATAGCGCTAATTTCGGCAACTAAGTACTAGCCGGGGGTTCTCACCCGCCCAATTTTAGCTTTGCGGGTTCTGCTGGGATGCGGTTACGTTCCAGATGTACAGGAAGTTGGCATCGCTGGCGGTCGCAACCATCCGTCCGGCTTTGCGGGTTGCACGATTCAAGGCTGAGCGTACCTTCTCTTTGCTATCCGCTAGGTCCACCAAAGGGACTTTGATGGCAGAGCCGTCCTGCAACTTGTCGAGATCTTTCAGAATTATGGCAACGATCTCCTGATGCTTCCCTTTTCGCCCTTGGGGGACACTGGATTGCGACATCGTCTTGAAATGGGCTGGAGTTTTGTCGGGCTGAAGTCTCATACCCGCCTCCGCGAATCTGTAACGTTAAACATTCGTAGCCTTATTCTAACTTAACGTGACTATAAAGGCAAGCAAACAATTGCACCGTTAGCGTATCGAGCTACTGCCCCCGCTAACGGCGCGGACCCCTAACTGGGGAGCGGGGACGCGCCGTTAATCCAGCGCATGCGCCACCCTAAGGGACAAGATAAAGATTTCGTAAAGATTTAACCCGTAGGGGTTAAGCCTTGATAAGCTTTCCCTGTTTAGGAGGGATGAGCCACAATGGTCAAATCAAAAGAACCGAATACACACTTCGAACAGGTGCCGGTGGAAATAGTCAAACAAATCGCGACGGAAGAAATTACGAACGACCGAGCGAACGGAGTCGGGATAACCGTCAAACCTCCGGCAAAAAAGTGAGCACCATTTTCGCCTCAGGGATGAGCCACGGTGAATGCCCTGTAACACCCATCTCACGAGCGGCATGAAGGGAGGACTGAAAGTGAACGAACATCAAGAGAGATTGAGGGAACTTTACAGGCAAGCCTTAAAAGATTACACCCCTGCAATACTCATGAAACTCGTCGATGAGAAGTTGTTGTGACGCAAGGAGAAAAGAGAGGTCGTTATGAAGCCACAGATGCAAAAGAACCAGCCTACGCTTGCCAAGGCTACCGGTAAAGACAAACCTACGCTGGCGCCAGCAAACGAGAAGACTCAACCCGTCGATTGGGCGGCATTTCTTAGCGGAATCTCGCGCGGGAAGAGCGTTCTGGAATACGGCGCGGAGCGGACGATCTTCGCGCAGGGGGACCCTGCCGATTCCGTGTGGTATCTCCATCATGGCAGGGTGAAACTCGCAGTGACCTCCCAACAAGGCAAGGAGGCGATCGTCAGCGTTCTGGGCGACAACGAATTCTTTGGCGAGGGATGCCTGGCTGGCCAGGCAATGCGCATTTCCACGGCGACCGCGCTGAGCGATTGCACTCTTTACCGGATTGAAAAGGCGCTGATGGTGCGTCTGCTCCACGAACAGCACGGCATCTCGGAATTGTTCATCACCCACCTGCTTTCCCGCAACACGCGATTTGAAGAGGACCTGGTTGACCAGCTCTTCAACTCCAGTGAGAAACGCCTGGCCCGGATTCTCTTATTGCTCGCGCATTTTGGCAAGGAGAGCAGAATCGAAACCGTCCATCCCGGAATCAATCAGGAACACCTGGCGCAAATGGTCGGCACCACCCGTTCGCGGGTAAGTCATTTCATGAACAAGTTCCGGACGCTGGGCTTTATCGACTACGCGGGCAACGGCGCATTGACGGTCAACAATGGCCTCTTGAGCGTGATCCTGAGCGACTAGCGTACTATTGCCGGCATAGGTAATGCCGGAGCGTCCGGACGGTCATCCTGAGCGGGGTTGCGCGGAGGAAAGCATTCGGCTTGGATGGAGTGCTCGCCAAAGGATGACCTTCGCTCAGGCTCGGTAAACGCGCGAACGTTTTGTCCAGTTGGTTTCAGAACGAAGTCCCCGTCCTTGTCAAATCCTCGGCAAATCCCCCCCGGCTCCACCCCGTAGTCCCCCTCCCATTATATAGGATGAGCGTTTTTGACCAAGTGCATGAGCCACACTGAACTGACACCCCTGCCCACAAGGGGTATAACCAGTGTGCCTTAATCTGCCGCACGGGATCTGGTGAGGAGGCGGAGGGGAGGGGAAATCTCATATGTCGAAACTGAATGAGCGTAACACACATTTCGAACAGGTTCCGGTGGAAATCGTCAAAAAAATTGCTGAAGAAGATTTGCAGGATAAAGACACGGATGAGGACGAGCCGCCGGTCGAGCCGCCGGTCGAGCCCCTGGCGAGAAAGCGCGCGGAATTTCCCCCTCTACAGCGCCCACGGAGAATGTCCTGTAAAACCCCTCACACGGACGGCGTGACGGGACATGGAAAGTGGTCTGCAGTCGAGAGCGTTTAGAGGGAACATTGCACAGAAGCCTCTAAGCCGGATTTCTCACCACCCTGGAACGCTATTTTGGGGGCGCAGAATACGGCGATAACCAGGAAGGCTGAGGCTAACAAGTTGGGGTGAAAATTAGCGAAATCGCCTTATTTCCGCCAGACAACCGGTAAGTTACGGTGTGGAAAAGGCTGCACAAATAAGTTGTTACACAAGCACTAAAGCCCAGCCCTTCCAGTCCGGCGGAGAGGAATCCGGGCTAACCAACAGGCCCCCGCAACGCTCAGGCAATTGAGTAAGGAGAAGTTGTTATGACGCGAGCAGTAAAGGAGAGCTTTTTATGACGCCACAAAAGGCCCAGCCTAGAACTGTCAGGGCCAACGGAAAGGGTCCGCCCGTGCCTAAGGCAGCAAACGGGAGCATTGAGCACGTCGATTGGGCAGCATTCCTCGCTGGAATTTCCCACGGAAAAACCGCTCTGGAATACGGCTCGAACCGCACCATCTTCGAGCAGGGAGACGTTGCGGATTCCGTATGGTATCTCGTTCATGGAAAGGTGAAACTCGCCGTAACCTCCAAGCAAGGCAAGGAGGCGATCGTCACTGTTCTGGGTGACAATGAGTTCTTCGGCGAGGGATGCCTTGCCGGCCAGCCGCTTCGCATCTCTACTGCTAGCGCGGTGGCCGATTGCTCTCTTTACAGAATCGAGCTGGCGCTGATGATTCGTATGCTCCACGAGCAGCACGGAATCTCGGAGTTGTTTATCACCCACCTGCTTACCCGCAACATTCGATTTGAGGAGGATCTCGTCGACCAGCTTTTCAACTCCAGTGAGAAGCGCCTGGCGCGGATTCTCTTATTGCTTGCCCATTTTGGCAAGGAAAGCAGAACCGAAACGGTCCATCCCGGAATCAATCAGGAACACTTGGCCCAAATGGTCGGCACCACCCGGTCGCGCGTCAGTCATTTCATGAACAAGTTCCGAACGCTGGGCTTTATCGATTATGCGGGCAACGGGGCATTGACGGTTAACAACGGGCTCATGAGCGTGATCCTGAGCGAATAGCAAGGGTGCCTTAGTCATCCTCCCCGAAGGGCAGGAACAATGTTAGCCCTCGGGGAACCTTACGGCCGCAGGGCCGCAAGCCAGGACCTTCCACCCCGCAGGGATCGCACATCCTAATGCGCATCCACAATTCCGGACAGTGGGGTTCACCCGCGCCGAATCATATTAAACCTGTGCCCGGCCCCGGCCCGGCAAAGCCGCGCGGCTATGCGCCTCCCCCCGTTCTCGCCAGAGTTAACCTGCGCATCCCGGCGGCTCGATGATTTAGGCAGATAAACGTGTGCGGCGCCGAACGTCTTCCCTCTCCCCAAATTGGCAACACATCACAACTAAAATACAATAATCCCAATAGATATTACCTCAGCAGGACCTGCCGTGCGGAGCCATATTGCACAAAGGGTAGACTTCGGTCCGGCCCAGGCAGGGAGCCACCGCAATCACCGTCACAGTTTCGAAATGCAGGCCCGTCCCTGCCAACTTATCGGCAAATCCCCGCTGTCCCCAAGCTGTAAGTGTCCTCATATTAACTGCGATGAGCATTATTGACCTTATACGTGAGCCGTACTGAACTGACGCCCCTGCGCACACGCGGTATAACGAGTGTGCCTCGCATATCCGGTGAGAGGCAGATGCGAAACGAGCTTGGAGGAAACACCCATGAAACAAAATCAAATAATTACCACGGCAGTTCTGTTTTTACTTGTCGGAATCACCCTTCCTTCATTCGCCCAAAAAGGCGAAGAGCAAAAGGGCGGAGGAAAAGCCCCGCAGGAGCAACGCGCGGCGCAACCGCAGCGCGCCCAACCGGCGCAGCGTGCGGCGCAACCGCAGCGCGCCCAGCAGACGCAACGCGCGGCCCAGCCACAACGTGCCCAGCAGACGCAACGCGCGGCCCAGCCACAACGTGCCCAGCAGACGCAACGCGCGGCCCAGCCGCAGCGTGCCCAGCAAGCGCAACAACCCGCAAGGCAACAGTCTGTTGCCAACAACCGCGGCGGCGGCCAACATGGCCGCATTTCCAACGTCAATTACACTTCCCACTTCGGTCGGGGCCACTCATTCCATATGGGGCGTCCGCAGATGATCGGCGGGTATAACCGCTTCCAATACGGCGGCTATTCTTTCGGGTACAACCAAGCATGGCCAGTGGGCTGGGGCTACGACGACAACTGTTATGTCGTGTATCAGGATGGCGGCTACTTTATGTACGACCTGATGCACCCGGGCATATACATTTCGCTGAGCATATTTTAACAAATTTTCCACAGCACACCTTCGGGGAAAATTCCATCGGCGCGGGCCGGGCGGGTCGCCCCGAGGGGGGAAGGTGAACTCCACCCCTCCCCGCGTGTGTTAGTCCCGTTACCAGCGGGCATGAGCAGTTTTGACCAAGATCGTGAGCCATGTGGAACAGACAGGCAAAGCAGCAAAGGGTATAACCAGAGTGCATGAGGATGATAAGCAATATTCCAGTGGGACGCGGATGTTGAGGAAGAGCGATATGTTCGCACGAGCGGTGGTCATCAAGGTGCAGCCGGGTTGCGAGGTAGAGCTTTCCAGAACTTTCGAACAGGAAGTTATCCCACGGTTCCGCAAGGAAAAGGATTTTCGGGGCCTACTTGCCTTTACTGTCCCGGATGGAACCGAAGCCCTCTCTTTAAGCCTTTGGGATCAAGAGGAAAGACAGGGGGGATTCTGGGCCGGAAGCTTTGGCGCTTTGATGGCCCTGGCCAAAGTGGCGCTGGGGAAACCGTCAGTTCATGTTTGTGAAGTCGGGAATCCGCCCTTATACCCCCAGGGGCAAGTACCGGACCAAGGAGAAGGAATCGAGGCGTCGGCTGATCTAAAGATCTATCAATCGGCCCTTCGGCCTTTCGACGTGGCGCCCGCGCCGGCCGCCTTGGTACGGGGTTTCCCGATGATCTGGTGCCTTATAAATTCTTTTCATTTGTAGGTCCGACGCCAATACGAGGGGCAGAATCGAACGCCCCAAGAAAGTTTGAGGTAACTCCGATGAACAAGTTGTATCAATTCAAAGTAGCGGTAACGATCTTCTCCTTGTGCCTGGTGGCTCTAGCAGTTCTACCGAGCGCGAAGGCAGACGATTGGAACAGAAAAACAATTATGACCTTCGACGCGCCAGTCGAGGTTCCGGGTGTGGGCGCTCAAATCTTGCCAGCCGGTACGTATGTCCTCAAGATTCTTGATTCCCCATCCGATCGCCACATTGTCCAAATTTTCAACCAAGCCGAAGATCATGTCTATACCACCATCCTCGCCATCCCCAATTATCGTTTGAAGGCAACCAGCAAAACGGTGTTGACTTTTAAGGAAAGAGGCGAAGGACAGCCGGAAGCTATTCGCGCATGGTTTTATCCGGGCCGTCAATGGGGCGAGGAATTTGTTTACCCCAAGTCCAGGGCTTTGGAGCTAGCAAAGATCGTCAATGAGCCCGTTCTCGCGACGCCGGTCGAATTGCCTGCGCCCGTTGAGACTTTGGCGACGGCACCGATCGTCGCAGTTAAACCCACGGGAGAAGTTATAGAAGCAAATGAAGTGGTTGAAGCTCCGCCAGTGGAAGTAGCCGCCGCGGAGACACCCGCTCCGGCGGAGACCCTGCCGCAAACATCCAGCCCCTTGTCTCTTCTAGCGTTGATTGGGCTCGTGTCGCTGGGCGCGTGGTTTGGTCTTTCCGCTCTTTCGAAGCGAATTGTTTGAGTCGTGAAAGTGTGTTTGGCCTCTGCGTGGACCCTCCACGCAGGGGGCTTAGGAAGGACGCTTGGGTTGCAACTTTGTGGACCCGGCAGGCGAAGTTGACTGAGCGTTACGTTGTGAAGGGGTGGTACGCAAGTATCACCTCCCCTTCACGGCCGAACGTGGAACTTCAAGAAGATCGCACTTCCGCCCCCTGACGGAGTCGAGTGGAAGGCGATGAGTAACCTGGATTGAGGATGCGATGTTTTTCATCATCTACGAATATGCCGCATGCCTGCTCGCGGCTTTATTCGGTGGGACGCTGCTGTTTACCTTTACGGCGATGTGCGTCATGCTTTGGGAGGCAGGCGGTATTACTCGGCGGTGGTGGCGGGAACTGGGATCACTCCCCCAATGGCTGATGGGAAGATGGACGGCTGAACCTCGCGAGCCGTAGTCACAATGGCAGTTGTTAGCGGAGGTGCAGTTTGTCGCCAGCAGCGAAGTCACTCAGCACGGCTGTACACACGGGGGGGGCGCGCGCCACCACCTGCCATTGTCTGGCCGCGCTGGTTCTCTTGCTGGCGCTGCCCGGTGTTGCCCGCCCGCAAGCAGCTTTAGCCTCCATGCCTCGCACGGCTGACCCCTACAAAATCAGTGTAAGTGTTTCCAGCGTAGTCTTGCGCGCGACCGTGGAGAACCACAAAGGCAGTCTGGTTTCGGGGCTCGGCAAGGATGACTTTCAGGTCTATGAGGATGGCGCCCTTCAACAGATTGAATATTATAGTCATGAAGACATTCCGGTCACGGTGGGCTTGGTATTGGACAACAGCGGAAGCATGGGACCGAAGCGAGATGTGGTTATAGCCGCGGCCATGGCATTTGCCCGCTCCAGCAATCCGCAGGACCAGATGTTTGTGGTCAATTTCAACGAGCACGTTTCGTTTGGCCTTCCCGCCGACATGCCCTTCACAGACCAACCGGCGCAGTTGCAGATCGCCCTGTCGAAATTTAAAACGAAGGGCGAGACGGCGCTCTACGACGCTCTGGCGGCTGCGATCGAGCACCTGAAGGTGGGTAATCGCGACAAGAAAGTGTTGATCGTGGTGAGCGACGGTGGCGACAATGCCAGCAAATACAAGTTGAGCCAGATCCTGGCCATGGCGGGGCAGTCCGACGCCATCATCTATACCATTGGTATCTATACCGATGAGGATCCCGACCAGAACCCCACCGCGCTTCGGGCGCTTTCCAAGGCCACGGGAGGCGAGGCCTTCTTTCCGCAGTCCATACCGGACGTAGTCCCTGTTTGTGAACAAATCGCTCACGACATTCGTAACCAGTACACCCTCGCTTATACACCCGCCAACAGAAATTCCAACGGGGCCTATCGGGCCATCCAAGTGAAGGCGACGGCGCCCGGTCATGGGCGCATGACCGTCCTCACCCGGGCTGGTTACTATGCACCCGCGAAACCTCAGGCCTTAGCCCCACTTGCCGGTAGTCAGAGCGACCGGCCATGAATTTCAGAGTTAAACGGCAGAAGGCTCCTCCCACCCGAACCCTATTGCTTCTTCGTTGGCTGCGATTCCTCTTTCTAGCTGTGGGCATCCTGGCGCTGACTTACGTGGCCGCCGTGCTTCTCGACAAATGGGTCTTTCAGGCTTATCAAACCTGGCGGTTTGAGCGCGCCTTGAAGAACACGCAGACGTCTGCCCTGGCGGGTCAACCGCCCTCTTCGCCTCCTCTTCCCGACCAGGCGGAGGTGGACCGTAAGCGCGCTGTGAGTTTTGGTGCAGAGGGCATCGCGGGCTCTCCGTTGGGGCGAATCGAGATCAGCTCCCTCGGCCTTACCGCGATGGTCATGGAAGGCGTCGACTCAAGAACCTTGCGGCACGCCGTCGGACATATTCCCGGCACCCCTCTGCCGGGTCAGCAAGGCAACGTTGGGCTTGCGGGGCACCGGGACACCTTCTTTCGCGGACTGCGCAATATTCAAAAGGACGATGAAATCACCTTGACCACGCTGCACGGGTCCTACCGCTATCGCGTGGACTCGACCCAGATCGTCGGGCCCGAGAATATTAAGGTGCTGGCCGCTACGGTGGATGATTTCCTCACCCTGGTGACCTGTTACCCATTCTATTTTGTAGGCCCCGCCCCCCAAAGATTTATCGTCCGCGCGCACAGGATTTTGGAATGAGGGAGAGCGCGGCTTGATCAGGCTTTGGATAAACCCGGAGCGAAAATTATCTTCTTCGGCACCCAATGAGCAGGAGTGTGACAGCCATCACGAACCGGGGGCAGCGCGAATGCGTGTGACCCATTCGTGCCGATCATGATCGAGCTATCCCTTGCACGGTCACCGGACTACGTTGGGATAAAGCCGGGCGGTTGTTAGGACAAGTATCACCAGAATAAGAAGCAGTACCGTGAAGTCTTTGCCCAGCCCGAAGAGGGATTGCCCTCCTTGCACCATCAGGACACGCAGCGCATCAACTTGGTAACTCAAGGGGTTGGCTTTAGCCAGGGCGCGCAGCCACGCCGGCATGATGCTGAGAGGATAAATAGCATTGCTGGTGAAAAAGAGCGGCATGGTGAGCACCTGACCCACGCCCATAAACCGTTCCCGCGTCTTCACCAGACACGCCACCGCCAGCGAGAATGTGGAAAACAGTGCGGAGCCCAGGATGATGAACCCGGCGACACCCATAATCGCCCCCACCTCGAAGCGGAGAGGGATTTCGAGCGCGAGGGCCAGCAGATAGATGATGAAACCCTGGGATAATCCCCTCACCCCCGCGGACAGCGCCTTACCCAGGATCAATGCGGTGCGTGGCGCCGGCGTCGCCAGCAACTTTTGCAGAATGCCCAGGTCACGTTCCCAGATCACGCTGATGCCATAGAAGATGGCGATAAATAGGACGCTCTGGGCCAGAATTCCGGGCACCATAAAAGTAAGATAGCTCTGGTTGCCGGTGGGGATGGCCTTTAGCCGGCCAAAAACTTGTCCGAATATCAGCAGCCACAATGCCGGCTGGATCGCCCGGGTAAGCAGTTCAACGGGGTCGCGC
The DNA here is from genome assembly GCA_049519635.1 of Terriglobia bacterium. Taxonomy (GTDB): domain Bacteria; phylum Acidobacteriota; class Terriglobia; order UBA7540; family UBA7540; genus Bog-366. The sequence goes on from JBEKQO010000003.1 coordinate 64,493, forward strand.
CGAAGTTTTCGGAGCTCAACATCCGCCAGCGCCAGCGTGTCGCGTAGGAAGGCCGGGACGGCAGGATCGTTAGCGGAGACGGCTGGCGGTGCGGCGCATCTGGGCGGTGTCGCGGTAGTTCCCTCCATGCTCAATTGAACCTCCAGCGTAATGTATGAAGACATCGTCCAGGTTTGCCTGCGGCCCCACTTGCGCCTTCAGGGTGGCGGGTGAGCCGATGGCCACCGCCCGGCTCAGGTTCATGATGGCGATCGTCTCGCACAGCTCGTCCGCTTCTTCCATATCGTGGGTCGTCATCAGGATGGTCGTCCCAAACTGATCGCGCAGCCCGCGAAGATGCGCCCACACCGCGTGCCGCGCGACCGGGTCCAGACCGACCGTCGGCTCATCCAAAAAGAGAACGACCGGCCGGTGCATCATCGATTGGGCGATCTCCAGCCGCCTGATCATGCCCCCGGAATATTTGCGCACGAGCACGTTGGCGGACTCACCCAGGCCCATGAACTCCAGGGCTTCGAGAATGCGTTGCCGGCGCAGGGGGCGCGAAATGCCATACAGCCGGGCAAACAACAGCAGGTTCTCGTACCCGGTCAGCGCCCCGTCGGCCGAAAGCATCTGCGACACGTATCCCATGCTGCGCCGAACCTCAACGGGTTGGCGAACAATGTCAAACCCGGACACCGTGGCCGCGCCCGCGCTCGGCGCGAGCATGGTGGTCAGCATCTTGATGGTCGTGGTTTTTCCGGCGCCATTGGGCCCCAGCAGGCCAAAGATCGAGCCCGCCGCGACACGCAGCGACAGCTCGCTCACCGCTGTCACGGACCCAAAGCGGCGGGTCAACTCGAAAGTCTCAACTGCGGGCGGCGCGCCCTCTAGGTTCTTTTCGGCAGAGGCGCTCCCACCGTCTTGCGCCCGCACTCGAGCCGATGTACTTTGGGGTGACGAAGGCAACTTGCCGCGCTTGAAGATCGCTTGCCGGAGGGCGGACGCCATGCGGGAAAATATGCGGCTGACCAAGGAAAGATCGAAGAAAGATGCATTGCTCATGGCAATTCAGACTGCGTGTACGCTTACAAAATTGCTACCTCCCCAATGCAAACCCGTTCCGCTCCCAAGCCATAATACTATACCGAGCGGCATAAATTTTTGCGCGTTGCATGGTAGCGGCAGTCTATGACCGCCATGCTGGCGCGCATGGAGAGCCGCTACATGTTATATTGCTCCGGTTCATATGCGCGATCTCAAACGCTACCGATTTAAAGTAGCCCTCACGGTTGTATTGATCGCCGCGGGCATGCTTGCATGGGAGGATCAACTCCCGGCGGTTCGCGACGCTCGCGCATTGCCTGTCGCGCGGCTTCAGGTTGCGAGATCGGAACCCCAATCCCTCTATGAAATCCGCGCGATCCATGACCCAAACGGTACCGGAAGATTCTACATGGGTCGAGAGATCGCCCAAGTCATGGGGGCGGGTGGCATTGCCTGGCTCGATCGCCCGGACCGCGAAGACCAGGAGCATCCCGGAGCGGTGATTGACGCCATGGAGCTTCAGGGTGGAGACGTGGTTGCAGACCTGGGCGCGGGATCAGGCTACTTTACGTTCCGCCTGGCGGCAAAGGTCGGCAAGACGGGCAAGGTCCTGGCAGTTGATATCCAGGATGAGATGCTGGCAACCCTCCGGCGGCGCGCCACAGAACTGGGAGTCACCAACGTGGAGGAGGTGAAAGGCAGCGAGACCGATCCCCACCTGCCTGCCGGCGGCGTCAACAGCGTGCTGTTGGTAGATGTCTACCACGAACTCGCCTACCCCTTTGAGGTCATGACGAAGGTCCGCGAAGCGCTGAAGCCAGGCGGGCGGGTGGTCTTTGTCGAATACCGGAAAGAAGATCCCCGCATCCCTATCAAGGAAGTACATAAGATGAGCGTGGAGCAGCTTGCGAAAGAAATGAAGGCGGTGGGGCTTGCGCGTGTCCGCACCGTGGAAACGCTGCCATCGCAACACATCGTGATTTTTGAGAAGCGCGAGTAGAGTTAGCGCGGAGTTGTTCCGCCGGCGGGGAAAGCATCCCCCTAGGCGCTAGAATAAGCCACCCGATGATTCACCGCCTTCCTTCCCGCGAAGCGGGACACCATGAGTAGCCGTAGGTGAAACCTACGGAAACCGAAGGCGAGAAAGGATTCGGCCCTGAAGGGGCCGACCTTTCCCACGGTCAACCCCGTCGGGGTTGAAGGGGCCATGGGGTTCTGCGAGCCGCAGGTTAAAACCTGCGGCTACCCACGGTTGGCCCCTTCGGGGCCGCTCACCCACATTTTGCAGGTCGTGGGGGTGAGGGCGTCATTAAGCCGGCCGGGACGCAGGCTAAAGCAAAAAGGGGGGGTGAGGGCGTCTCGCATCAGCGTCTGCGGCGCAATCTATGGCAATCGGAAACAGCCCATTCCCGAACGAGGGTCTATACTCTATACTACGGCGATAAGATGTGGGAGCAAAATAGCCTGGATTAGGTATACAATTTGCCGAAGGTGACCCATGCCGGTTTTAAGACTTAACTTTGGGGATTCGGTTTTGAAAGAACTTTCGATTGGTATGGACCCTGCATCGATTGGGCGGTCCCCTCAAGATGACATTTTCATTGACAACCCCGCCGTGTCGTTTCATCACGCGCGAGTCTTCTTCCAGGCCGGAGTCCATTACGTTCAGGACCTGGGCAGTCTGAACGGAACATTTCTAAATGGCGTCCGGATTACCCAGGCCCCGCTCACCTACGGCGACGTCATCACCGTGGGCAAGCACACGGTGCGCTTCGCACGAGACCACCCGGGAGTCAAGCCGCCGGCCCCCGGGCCGCAGCAGGACGCGGAAGATGATAACCTAAAGCTCTCGGGCACCATGGTCCTGGATACAAAGATGCGGCGGGAACTCCAGGAACGATTCGCCAAGGGCCAGACGGCCGCAACCAGCGCGCGCGCCGCGCATGTGGGTAAGCTGACGGTGCTCAAGGGCAGGACGACGAAGAAGGATTATCTCCTTACTTCCCCCACCTCGATCATCGGCAAATCCAAAGAGTGCACAATCAGGCTGACGGGTTGGTTCGCGCCGAAGATTGCCGCCATGATTACCAAGCAGGGCGAAGTTTACCACTTGTCTCCATCGGGCAAGAAGGTTTCCGTCAACGGCCTTCCCCTAACCGCCAAGGTCGGACTCAATGTGGGTGACTTGGTGGCGGTGGGCCGGGTGCATTTTCAGTTCCACATGGTGGCATGGTAGCAGGCGCCACGCACTCCCTGCTTGTGCCTCGTCCGAGGATTGGACGCCGCCGAAGAAAATCGGCTAGCCCGGATTTCTCACCACGACTCGGGAAGGGCGGGGCTTTAGCCCCGCCGTTGCAGGGCCGTCCTGTTTATTTCCAAGTCCCGCACCCCGCGCAGCTTGCAGCCGCAAGCTGCGCGGGGTGCGGGACCAATAAAGGGCGGGAGCCGCGATTTCGGCGGGGCTGAAGCCCCGCCCTTCCAGCATCGTCCAAACGTGGTGAGAAGTCCGGGCTAATAACAAAAGATTCTGCCCTCTCCCGCATTAGGGGAGAGGGGGGACCGCAAGCCCGGCCGAATAGTATCGGAATTCCCGATCAGGAGCTCTTCCCGGCAGGCTGGGCCGCCAAGCGCTTGATGATCATGTCGAAGCGAGCCGATGCCAACGCAATGTTCTCCAGCATATCTACAGGCAATTCGTCGAGGTCTTCCTGGAATTCCCCTTCCACTCCTTTTTGGCCGGCGCTCAGGCGGGCGGTTGCCACGCGAAGTCGGTCGGCCAGGAACGTGGCCAGTGAGAGGTAGAAGCGCGAAGCGAATCCAAGGTCTTTCTCGATTTTGGCACGGAGGGCGGCCTTGGGGACGGCCAGGACTTGAGAATCCACTGCGGCCTTGACGCTCGCCGACGGAGGCCGCGAGTCGACGAATGAAATCTCGCCTACGATTTCACCCGCCAACAACCTGGCAATCTCCACACTTCCGGAATAGACCTGGAGTTGCCCATCAATAAGGATAAACACCGAATCCACGGGGACGCCTTGTTCGATGATCACCGCCCCCGCTCTGATCGATCGGGCTTTACCCGTGGTCGCCAGCCAACTGGCGTCACTGTCGTCGAGAATGCCGAGAATATAAAGCGCTTTTCGCATGATTCGTCCTCCGCAAAGAGTCGTCAGTCATAATCTTCTGCTCAGAACCACCCCGTCGCTCGGCGCGCCACCCCTCCTGAACCAGGAGGGGAGTTGTTGAAATGCTCCCCTCCTC
>JBEKQO010000004.1:0-66598 GCA_049519635.1 Terriglobia bacterium
ATTTTATTGCCCTCCCCCCTTTGGGGGAGAGGGTGGCGCGCATCCGGCGTAATCGCCAGCCGGGGCGGGCCGGGTGAGGGGGTCTCGCCTATTGTCAATTCTTACGTGGGACACCACACTAGAGGCACGTCCGAAAAGGGCCTTTTAAAAAATTTAGGTATCGGAAACAAAGGGCTTATGGTTCGAGAAACCGCCAAAAACCTTGTTTCCGGACGGGCCTCTAGATCTATTGAACTACTGTCTTTTGCCTGGAGTCTAATTGACCTTAGGAGAATGCGAGATGGTCACTTGGCGAATGCAACTTACAGGGGAGCTGATGATATCGATTTCAACGCGTGCCAAGCCCGCTTCCAAAAAACCGAGCTTTTTTGCCGCGGCCCAGGAGACGTCAATCACTCGTCCACCAGATCCGGGGCCGCGATCATTAATCCTCAACAAAGTGGATTCGAGATTCTTGAGGTTCGTGACTCGGACCGTCGTGCCCAAGGGAAGCTTTCGGTGAGCGGCAGTAGGTTTATCCTTGTCAAAAGGCTCACCGCTTGCAGTGGGTTTACCCTGGCGCTCGATTCCGTACCAGCTTGCCATCCCGACTTCGGCCTTGGGCATCTGATGAACCATCGATAATGGCCCAAGGAGAGCCGGTGGCTTTGCTTCAGACTTGGGTGACAGGGCAATCAGGCCCGCCACCGCACAGCCCATAACCAGTTTCCTCATTCAACCTCCGAGCTACGGATTTCCTTCACCCAGCGTAAACTGAGTTAGGATGAATATAGAGACCTGATGGGCAGGAAAGATTTATTCTACAGATTTACGTATAATTTGTCAAGAAGAGTATCCCATAGGGTTAATAGTCCCGCCGGTCTAACCTACCAACCGGTAGGTCGTTTTTCACAGGCCAATCGGTCGGATAATCGTGCCCAGGTTTCTCACCACGCTAGGACGAACTGGGGGAGACGACGGGGGGCCATAGGCGATAGACTAAGCAATTTCCGATCCGGCCCCGAAGGGGCCAAATGTGGGTAGCCGCAGGTTTTAACCTGGGGCTCGCAGAACCCCATGGCCCCTTCAACCCCGACGGGGTTGACTGTGGGAAAGGTCGGCCCCTTCAGGGCCGAATTCCTTTCTCGCCTTCGGTTTCCGTAGGTTTCACCTACGGCTACTCACGGTGTCCTGCTTCGCGGGAAGGAAGGCGGCGAATCATCGGGTGGCTTATTCTAGCGCCTATGCGCCGGGGCGCGCGGCTTTAAAGATTGGGGAAAAACTCATAGGCATTATCCATCCATTTTCCCCGCAGGGGATCGCCATTAAGTAGCCGGGGGCAATGCCACCGAAAAACGCACCTCAGCAGAGTGTGACCCTGAAAGGATCGAATCCGTTTCGTATCGCACCGGTCTTGCTTCCCCGGCCTGGGGTAGGGCGGCCCCTTCAGGGGCGTGAGTCGAATGTCACGCTTTCCGGGGGCATTGCCCCCAGCTACTTTATGGTGCCCTTTGCAGGGGAAGAAAGGGCTGATACCCTGCCCTGGAACCCCGTTTCTAACATGGCCGATAGCCGGCCTCCGGCCATCGATGCCCAGATTGACAGCTAGGAAACGTTTTTCCGGAGCGCGAGAAATCCCGACCATCTAAATCCGCCGTGAGGAATCCGCGTAGACCCGGGCCAATCCTATTCCGCATTTCCACTATCCACTCGACTAAAAAAATCCAGAATCATCTTTAATTCGCTCTCGTTGTAGGCGGAGAGTACCCCCATCAACGCTTGGCCCTTCGCCTGGTAGAGTGCATGAAGTTTGCGGAATTTGGCGGGGAGAGGCCGGATGATCGAGCTGCGCCGGTCCTGCGGATTCGGCTCGCGCTGGATGTACCCGGCCTTCTCCAAGCGGTCCAGGGCCACCGTGACTCCGCCCGTGGTAAGAAAAGCCCAGCGGGCGAATTCTCCCGGCGCCGCGATGCCTCCCAGAAATCCGTCAATGAGATGGTGGACCAGCTCGGGCTGAGCTGGCTGAGCACGATCTTCACCAAGGTGACATTTCGCCTTATGCTCCTCAGGCGTGCTTACACTCGCAGCGAGTTTGAGAGGTTTGTATCCCAAACCGGGTTCCAGCACGCCGACATCAAAGAAAACCCCATCGGATTCGAAATCAGGCTGCAAAAATAGCGGTGGCGGGGAAAAAACCCTGCCTTTCCAGACACATGGGCAGAAATCCGCTTTAGGACACCTCGCGGTGGCCCGTGTCGTGCAGGCAGTGAGAAAAGGTGAGTAAATGTCCACCGTAGAACAAAACGTCGCACAAGTCGCGCCCCACGCTCGGCAGCCCAACAACCTTTGCCGTCCGATGAACCCCTGCGAACTCGAAATTGACCTTTTTTGCAAAGGCATGCGTATTGACCCTTCCTGCGCGCTCGAAAACGACGCGCGGTTCATTTCCCGCACGCGGGCGGGCCTGGGCAGCGGGCTGGAGTTGGTTATTCCCGGATCCATCAAAGACGTATGGGTGAACGTGCCGGTGGAGGAGGATTTCGCGCAGCAGTCGTGCTACGAACTTGTCCGGGAGCAGGGTGAATACTGGGTGAAGGATGTGCGGCAAGGCCACCGCTACGCGGTGCGCATTCCTCCCGAGCCCTCCTGGTACACCCGCCAAACCTCGCGCGGCACTCCCATGCACAAGGTTGGAGTGCTGCAAGGGACTTACCTTGGCATCTACATCTTGAACTCGTGTGGGTTCTGGTATCATTCGCCGGCGGTCAACTGCAAGTTTTGCGCCTCGGGCCTGAATGTGGGCGTGAACGAGGTGGCTCGCAAGGACATTGATGACGTGGTGGAAGTGGTGCGCGCGGCCAAGCAGGAATCCGGCGCCACTTTTGTGCATTTCAATTCCGGCTATCAGACCGACCGCGATTTGGACGAAGCGGCGCCGTACGTAAAGGCGGTCAAGTCGCGCGTAGGCACGCTGGTGGGGTTGCAACTGATCCCCACGCTCGACTTCTGGAAGTATGACCGCTTGATTGATTTGGGCGCAGACCACTTCAGCTTCTGTTACGAGTTTCACAACCCGGATTATTTCGCGCGCTTCCTGCCCGGCAAGCAGCAACTGGTGGGCCAACAAACCTTTTTCCGCGCCCTCGAATACACGGCGAAAAAGCTGGGAAAAGGATCGTGCTCGGGCGAAATCATTGCCGGCGTTGAGCCCCTTGAAGACACGCTGCGGGCCATTGACTACATCACCGGCATCGGTGCATTCCCCACCGTTTGCATCTTCCGTCCCACGATCGGCTCCGACATGGAACAGGTGCCGTCGCCGCGTTATGAAGACATGCTGATTGTCTTTCGCCACTTGTACGAAGCCTGCCGCCGAAACCAAATTCCCATTGATGTGACGCCCAACATCGAGGTGAGCCTGATCGTACAGCCGGGAGACACGCGATATCTGGCCCCGCACAACCTGGCATCATCTTTTTACCACGCCGAAATGGGACTGGCGCGCTGGTTGGCACGCCCGTACTTTGCGTGGAAGATGCGGCCGAAGAAAATTACCGCTTCGGAAGTCCTCGATCCGCCGAAGGGCGGGGCAGCGCCGGCATGATCCAGAATCCTACCCAACCCGCAGTCACCCCGAAGCTCGCGGAGGTCGAGACCAACCCCATTGCCGACGCGGTCGCCGCGGCGGTGGCGGCTTGCGGCGATCCTTTCGAAATCGAAGCGGGCGGCGCGGGCCTGGAAGTTGTGGCGCGGGCGCCGTTGCCCAATGGCATTCCCAATCGCGCGCGGATGAAAATCTTCTCCCCCAAGCCCGGCCATACGCTGGTATTTTTCTTTAAGAAGAGCCTGGTTCCTTATAGCCGCGATCGCTACAGTTACGGGGGATTGGATTTGCGCACGCCTTCTGTTGAGACCCAGGAAATCGCCGCGTGGCTTTCCTTCCTGACTTCTGGCTTCCATCCCGACAAGCGCCCGGATAAAATGCGGCGCGCCTTTCCCTACGAAATTCCGGAGTAAGGCCTCGTTGCCCTGCAGCTCATCACTTCTCGCGATGTGGAGCGAAGGCCGAGGGGTAGCCTCTCGATGCCCTGTAAGGGCACAAGTGAGTAGCCGGGGGCAACGCCCCCGGAAAGCGCGCCCGTCGACCGTGCGACCCTGAGGGGGTCGCATTGCTTTGGGGTTGTGTACGCCGGACCGGCATGACGCCGAACGGATTCGACCCTTTCAGGGTCGGTAGACCTTGGGGCACATTTTCCGGGGGCGTTGCCCCCGGCTATTGAATGTATCCCCCGCGGGGATCAAGAATGGACATGCCGATGACATGCCGGGGCGCAAGAAACCAGTATTTAGCGGCCACGTTTTGTGGCGAGTGAGAGCAGCAGTTTTGCCAGGTGGCGGGAATCGTGGCGGGCGACTTGGCCCTGCAGCAGCAAGTTGGCGCACAGGGGTTTGACGCCCAGCTTGCGCACGGCGTCGAGGTCCATTTCGACGGGTGCGGCGCGCTCAGCCGCGTACCGTTTCAACAGCGTGGGTGAGAGCGTCCCCGTGTTGAGCACGATGTGGTCAAATAGTTTGCGCCCCGCGTGTTGGTGCAAGGCCCTGACATGGTCGGCGGCGGAGTAGCCGCGCGACTCCCCGGGCTGCGTCATGAGGTTGCACACCAGCACTTTCGCTGCACGCGATCGGGCAATTTCTTCGGAGATACCCTGCACCAGCAGGTTCGGCACCAGCGAGGTGTAAAGCGAGCCAGGACCCAGCGTGATGAGGTCAGCTTGGCGAATTGCGGCCAGGGTCTCCGGCAGCGGGCGGCAGCGGCTGGGGACGATTTGCAAGCGCTCAATGGGCACGCGGGTTTTAGTGATGCTGCGTTCCCCCCGAATGACCACGCCATCCGTCCGCGTGGCCTGCAGGTGGACATCGGAAAGCGTGGCGGGGAAGATTTCCCCGCGAATGGCAAGCACTTCGCTTGACAGGCGCACGGCTTTGGCGAAATCGTGAGTTAAATTGGTGAGGGCGGTGAGAAAGAGATTGCCGAAATTGTGGCCGCGCAATCCGTGGCCGCTGGAAAAACGGTAATTGAAAAGTTGGGTGAGGAGTTGTTCGTCTTCGGCAAGCGCCACCAGGCAGTTGCGGATATCGCCGGGAGGAAGCATGCGGAAATCACGCCGCAGGCGGCCGGAGCTGCCGCCCTCGTCCGTGACGGTGACAATGGCAGTGAGCCGAGTGATCTCAGGCCGAAACTGGGCGGGACGCGCGGGCTCAGTGACGTGGTGCTTAAGGCCACGTAGCACTGTCGACAAACCCGTGCCCCCACCGATGGCAACAACTTTCATCAACGGGTACGAATCCTTGCGACGAACTCGGCATGGCAGGGCTGAACAGGTTGGTTAAAATCCTGCCGGATGAATCAGGCGCCGGAAGCGAGGGTCAACGGCAAGCCCTTGGAAGTCTTCGTCGCGGCGCGCGTGGATGCGATTTTCGGGACGCAAGGCAAAAGCCGCTTCGAGATGAGCGATTGCTGCGTCCATGTTCCCCTCCAGGGAGTGCGCCACCGCCAAAGCGTAGCGAATGTGATCCTGATTGGGTTTCATCCTGTCAGCCTTGCTCAAGTGCTCAACCGCCAGTCCGAACTGGCGCGCGTTCAAGCAGGCAACCCCTAGAGCATAATAGTCGTCGGCCGATTTGGGAAGCGGCGCTGAACGGCCAGTCCTTTGCCGGCAAAGGCGCAAGTGCACATTGGCGCGCTCCGCCACATCGCGAGCATCGTTTTGGATGAGCTTTTCAAAGATCTCCGCCGCTTTATCGTAATTCTGCTTTTGAAAAGCTCGTACACCGGTTTCGAAATTCTTGACCGCAGTTTGGTATTGGACGTCGACTTGCGGCCTTTGGGGAATTGGGGATGGCGATCCCTTATGCCCCGCCTTGGCCCTAGCATGGGAAACGGGTCTACCCGCCTTGGCGAGACGCGCTCGGACACTCGGCCGCGAGATGCTTCGTTCGCGACTAACCGCGTGACCCGCACGCGACTCAGACTTCTGGGGCCCTACTAAGGCGTGTCGTTTTTCCGATTTAAGTGTTTTCATTTCAACACCTTAGGCAATCAACCGGGGTATACCGAACAACCTGCCGCAATGAATGCCATCTATATCTATAACAAATTTCGGTATTTGGAGTCAAATCGTCAGTTGCGCGGCGATCATGGCGAGAAGGCCCCAGTTCATCGCGGACAATACCCACATGATACTAAATCGACCCAGCGTTCCGTGCGATCAATAACTTACGGACTCTCCCATCCTTACCTTTAAATCTGGAGTCTCAAGTTCGTCCAGTTTTCGCATGACCCCCGCATGGCCTTTTTAGCAGGCTGTATTCACGACGATTGTTGGCTCTTCTGTCCGTCTCAAAGCACATATCCATTAATAATTGATTCATTAAGATTTTGCAAAACGGAAGCGAGTCAATATGAAATTTCGGAACGAACTATGGGCTGTCATTGGAATACACACAGCCTTTTCCACAGTGCTGCTCACAGAAGATTTTCCCGGACGACAGGGTTCAGCGCGGATTTCTCACCACTCTTGATTCCTCTAAGTGCGCTGCCGGAAGCGCGGGGCTAAACACGCTGCGGAAAAAGCCTTCAATGCGGTCATTCTGAGCATTGACAGCCTTGCGGCTGCCCATCATAGGCAGAAACTCACGCCGAGGAAGGGTAGCGCGGACCTGTTTCTTAGGTCCGCGGCTTGTCCTTATCAAGCGGGGACGAGCTGCGGACCTAAGAGACAGGTCCGCGCTACACCTGCTGAATTCCAACGACTTACGCGTCGAGTTTCTGCAGAGGAGCAGCGGCGGTCCTGAGCCTTGCAAGGAAGAATCTCGCGTTGCCTTAAAAATAAACAGAGCGAGATCCTTCGCGTAGTTTACCCTGAGCGGCAGAGCGAGATTCTTCGCTGCGCTCAGAATGACAGCGAATGGGCTCAGGATGACAGCATTGTAGCGTTTTTGCGCAGCCTGTAGAGCCCCGCCGAAATCGCAGCTTCCGCCCTTTGTTAGAATATATGTCGGCCGAGATTGGAAAACAGAAATCTTGGGAAGCGTCTCTCTTCGATCCACCGCTCACGGAGGAACCCTTGAATCAAAAGCGCCTCGAAGGTATTAAGGTTTGCGTGTTCGACGCCTATGGCACGTTGTTTGACTACGCATCAGCAGCGGCGCAGTGCCGGGGTGAACTCAGCGGCAAGCTCGATGGGCTGAACACTTTGTGGCGGGAGAAGCAACTCCAATACAGTTGGCTGCGGGCACTGCAAGGCAAGCACGCGGACTTTTGGACGGTCACCGGCGATGCCCTGGATTTCACTCTGGAGATGATGGGGCTGGCGAGTCCGGCCCTTCGTGAGAGGTTGATGACGTTATATCTGACCCTCGAACCATTCCCTGAGGTGCTGGAAACGCTCCGCCGCTTGAAGCGCGCTGGGCTCAAAACCGCCATCCTGTCGAACGGCACGCCTGAGATGCTTCATCGCGCGGTCGAAAATGCGAAGATCGGACCACTCCTTGACTCCGTGCTCTCCGTTGAGGAGGTCGGCGTCTTTAAGCCGCATCCACGTGTCTATCAGCTCGCTGTCGACCGGCTGGACATTCCCCGCGAGGCGATTCTATTTCTGTCGGCAAACGCCTGGGATGCCTACGCCGCCTCGGCATTCGGCATGGGCGTCGTTTGGTGTAATCGCTATGGCCAAAAGCCGGAACGTCTTCCCGGCAAGCCTGACCGTGTAGTGCAATCGTTATCGGAGCTTCCCGCACTGGTGGGCGCACTGTAAACGGGCTGCTGCCTAATGGAGGTCTTTGAATCCCGAGTCGCACCACCGTTTCAGCCGTTGCTTGCCCTCGTCGATGAGGCATAGGGCGTCCTTCGCGTCCTTCGTCCCCATCGCTTCGTTGCCCCAGAGTGGGGCGAGTAATGTGCGTGCGGGCATGTCCGTGAGCAGAAAGGAAGGTTCCAAGGTGGCGAGGGCGGCGGCGGTCCCCAGGGCGTAGCGGCGAGGGACAACGTTTTGTTGCAAAGCCACCCGTATGGTTCCCACCAAGCGGTCGTCCCAGCCCAATTTGCGGTGCGGATCGCGGCCCACGCGTTCCACGCTGTCCTGCAAATAGGGATTGGTCATTCGCTCCAGCAGGTCGTCTGCATACTCACGGTACCCATCGGGGGTGAACAGGCGGTCCTTGCCGGCATATTTGCGAATCAACGCCTCACCCGATTCTTCCAGGAACGCCGCACGAATGAATCCCAGGAGATCGGGGGTCTGGCGCAAATCGGCGATGCGCGCGAGTCCGCGTAAGGAGCAGAGGTAAGCGGCCAGCGCGTGCGTGGCGTTGTGGCCGTAAAGCTTGGCTTCCTCAAAAGGTAGCAGATCTTCCTTCTCCACGAAGGCGCCTATGCCTCTTTGGAAGCGCGGTTCGCCGCTCGCTTGCGGAAAACACACTTGCGAAATCAGGATGCGGTTGAAGGCTTCCACCAAAAAAACGCGGGAACTGCCGGGCGTGACCGTAGCCAAATGCCGCGCTTGAACTTCCCCCGGATCGGAGATGACTCCGCTCATCTTGCCAATAACCGTGTTGAGAAAGCGCACCCGCTCGCGCACCCGGGCTTTTTCGGCAACGGGAATTTCGTCAAAGACGGCCGCCTCCAGAATCTCCGCGGCGTGATTGTGATTCTCCGCGGCGTAAACCACGGCCCGCGGTCCGCCGCCGGCGGCCTTTTTGCGAAGTCCCTGGGCCAGAATGCGATGAATGCTGCCGGGCCCCTGTCCGGAATAGAAACGGACACTGGGCACGGCGGTGGAGATTTCTTCCGCCTCGGCCACCGCATCCACCAGGCGGGCGATATCCCGGGCCGCGGCGGGATCTTCAATCTGCACCGGACCAACCCGCGCCGCTTCCACGCGATCGGCGTGGGCGACGTTCAGCGCGTAGCATCCGGCGTTGCGGCGAAGGGCATCGATGGCCTCCGGCGCCACTTCGCCCACCACCAAACGAGCGAAGCCCTCGGAGCGAAAAGCTTCGAAGAGAAAAAGGCCTGCCTGAATGGCCCCAAATCCGAATCCCACAAAGGTGCGATGGCCGGTCAGCGCCACGTTTCAGTCCTCGCTTAAGGGAAGTGGCTAGTGGTGAGTGGCTAGTCCTCACCCGCAACAATAGACTCGATAATTTATAGCTCCCGGAAGGGCAATACCGGCTGAGGAGAACTCTTCCGCGCTGTCATCCTGAGCGCAGTGAAGGATCTCGCTCTGAGTATTTTCAAGGCAATGCGAGATTCTTCGTCGCCTGCGGCTCCTCAGAATGACAGTGCCCACGAGTTCTCCCGCAGCCTGTAAAGCCGCGTCCTTCCGCCGGACGGCCGGGAACGTCGCTCATTTCTGCAAATTGGAACTAGCCACTCACCACTAGCCACTAACCACTGTCCTTCAAATAATCGCGCTCATCCTCCGCCGTCCAGGATTTTACCGAGCGGATTTCGCCGCTCGGCCGGTGCGGGTAGACCACCGCCTTGCCGTCAATGGCTTGGGCCTTGATCATTTGCAGGAATTCAGCGGCGTGCGCAAGGTCGCCGATGCGCGCAATGTGATCGCCCGCGTCGATTTCCCGCGCCGCCATCAACTCCAGCGTGCGCGCTACATCCCAGGGCGAGCCGCCGCTGGAGCCGGTAATGTTGATTTCCTTGTAGTGCACCAGGCTGGTGTCAAATCCCACGGTGTCCTCGCCTTTCTTCAAACCGCCAAAAAGGTTCAGGACGGCGCCGCGGCCCAGCAGGCTCTGGGCATCGGCAATAACCGGGCGCGCACCGACGGCAACGATCACGTCGTCAGCACCCGCATAATCCGTCAACTCATTGACGATCTGCCTCAGGTCCCCGTGCGTGGGATTGAGAGGGCGCAGCTCAATTCCCAGCGCCGCGGCGCGGGGGCTGAAAAGCCTCCTCACCACCTCCAGGCGCGATTCCACCAGGTCTGCGGCCACAATCGCGCGGGGCCGATAGCTCATGGCCAAGGCTACATGCATACGTCCCATAGCGCCCGCTCCCAGAATCACGGTTACGCCCCCAGGTTTCAATCCCTTTACCACTCCGCGCGGGCCGAGCGCGTTCCCCTGGGTCAAGTGGACGTGGTGATCCTGCGCCGAGATGACGCAGGAGAAGGGCTCGCTCAATGCCGCATGGGCATAAGGCAGGGAGGCGTCCGGAAGGGGAAGCAAGCAACCGGCGGCAAGAATTTCCTCGCTGATCAGGACGTATTCCGCCAAGTGCCCGCCCAGCGTGTAGCCCACGGCGACCTTATTGACTCCGCGGGCGTGGTCACGGTAGCGCTCGCGATGGTTGATGGGGGCGGTATCCACGGCGGGTTGGATGACATACCGCTGTCCGGCGCCGTAGCGCGCGCGCAGGCCGGCGCCGACCTCGACCAGGGTAACGGAGCCTTCGTCGCCCAGAATGAGGGGGAAACGCGTGATGTCCCAGCCGGAAAGCAGCGGGTGGTTCGGCCCTTGCTCGACCAGCTTGATGAGCGAGGTGCAGATTCCGGCAGCGTCCACGCGCGCCAACATCTGCTGCGGGCCCGGGCGAGGCGTCGGTACCCGGCGCACTCCCAGGTGGGAGAAGCCGGCGCCGTCCAGAACCACAGCGCGCATTTCATCGGGAATTGTGGACGCGCGCAGGGATTCTTCTTCCGCGCTCTCGCTTGTTGGGCTGGCTTCGCGATCCCTTTCTCCTTGCACCATGTTTCACTCCTCAGTCTAGAATACACCCTCTGCCGCCCGGCCGATTCGATCCGGGTAATGCGACAATTGATGTTGAGGCGGCTTTGCGCCGCCCTTTGGCGAGGTGAACCCGCCGCCAAAACATCAAATCCACCCGCCGCTTGGCTCCGTATCCCCCCAGTCATCGGTTCGTCGAAGTCCCCTCGCAGCGAACGAATGATTGTAGCCCAATTGGTGCACGAGCGCATTTCTCATCAAGATTGGTGTCATCAAGATTGGATGGGGTCGACTGAGGAGCGCCCTGCCAAGCCCCACCCTTCTGGACCCGTGGAGGGAAATCCGCGCTAGCCCGCATTTCTCACCACGATTTTGGAAGGGCGGGGCTTTAGCCCCGCCGTTACAAGGCCCTCCTGATTATTTCCGAGTCCCGCACCCCGTGCAGCTTGCCGCCGCAAGCTGCACGGGGTGCGGGACGAATAGAGGGTGGGAGCCACAATTTCGGCGGGGCTGAGGCCCCGCCCTTCCAGCCTCGCCCAAACATGGTGAGAAGGCCGCGCTAGCGGTAGTTTACCGGGTGGTAAAAATATCAACAGGCTAACTCATGGGCTCATCGAGAGAAGCCCACGAATTCGACCTTTTACCGACCCGGGCGGTAATGCGCATGGGCTGAGCGCTCATCCTTGCATAATCAAAGCGCCACCCGGTGCATTCGACCGTCTCCCAGTGAGCTACCGCTCTTCTTTCCCCTGATCAACTGCTTTGGCTGCTCAGCGCCTTCCGTACAAGTTGCAGCTCTTCCAGAAGATGGGCGCATGGAATAGGATTTAATGATGGGAATCCGGCCGAAGGGGAGGCTTCCTCCAATGCCGCCATCAAACGTTCGGCACCCAGCAGGGTGGCGCTTTCCATAAGCGGGATATATTCCACCGCGGGGACGTCGGAGTGGCTTGTTGACCCGGGTTGCAGCGCCGCGATGGTATCGTCGACTTGGGTAGCGAAATTCTTTGCAATCTTCCGGTAGGTTTCCAAGCTTAGGGAGTACTGGCCGATCACCTCCTCTGAACTCATCAAGATGACCCTTTCCTGCCGGAAGACCTTCGTCACCCTTTCGATCAAACGGGCGGGCCTTACGGGTTTCAGAATATATTCTTTGCAACCGAGCGAAACGGCCTGGGTAACGGTCTCCGGGTCATCGCGCACGGTGGTGACGATCGTGGGAAGATTTCTCCAGGTTTCGTGCTGCTGCAAAGCCTGGAGCAGATCCAGCCCGCTGGACTCCGGCATCATGATGTCGGTGATCACCCCCTGAATGTCAGGGTCGGATCTTAGCAGGCTCAAGGCCTCGGAACCGTTCCGCGCCAGGACCACCGCATAGCCATGGCGGGTGAGAACCCCCGTCATAAGGGTGGCCGTCACCGCATTGTCTTCTGCCACTAAAATCTTCATGCGGGTGGACCTTTTAGCATGCGTTTCTGCTCTCGCTTGGACGCTGTTCGGGGGGGCCGGAAGGGCGGGGCTGGAGCGTTGCCCTTCTGGCACCCCTACCCAAGCTTGGCAAGAAATGCGCGGTAGAAATCCCCTAGCCCGGATTATTCATGAAGGACATGAGCGGAGGGCAGATTTAAGATCGTTTCACACAGAGTTCACGGTGTGGTTTAGCCATTGGCATTATCGAACCACTGGACCACCGAGTGCACAGAGAACAACTCGGGGACCTCTCTGTGGTCTCTGTGCGTTTTCTTTGTGACCTCTGTGCGAAATTCTTTGCCTTCCTCCAGCCCCTCCAAATAAATCATGAATAATCCGGCCTAGGGGCCTATCTCCGGGCGTTACATCCCTCCTCCGATTGCTGTGCCCAAGCCCCGCCTTAGGCGGCTTTTTTCACCTCATTGCGCAGCTCGGACACCAGCCGATCGAGAGCAGCCTCCAAGATCTTCACCATTGTAGCTGCATCCTCGATCTTTCCCTCCCTGGCCTTCTGTTCCAAGGTCCCGGCGGCATCGAACGCCTGGGTCGCAGCGATATCGCCAACCGAACCCTTAAGCGCGTGCGCGGCCCGCTCCAACAAAAGAGCGTTATGCTGGTCAGCGGCTTGGCGAACGCCTTCCAAAAGTTTGGGGCACTCTTGAAGAAACATCGCGATGATTTCGCTGCCCAAGGGTTCGTCGCCTTCTAACCGGGATAGGAAAGAGGATTTATCAAATATCAATTGGAGGGGAACCATCTCTGGGGCTCCTGCGCGCGGTAACGTTACCACTCGTTGGATGACTTCAAATAAGGCAGCGGCCCGAAGGGGTTTGGCAAGGTAACCCTCAATGCCGGCGGCATTACATGCTTCCTCCTCACTCAGCACGGGATGAGCCGTCATGGCGATGATCGGCAGGCGCCCTCCGGCCCTGCGCTCGATTTCCCGGATCGCCCGGGTGGTCTCCAACCCATTCATGCACGGCATCTCGGTATCTATCAGCAGCAGGTCAAAGTCCTCCGACGGCGCGTCCTGGATGGCGGCGAGAACCTCCAAGCCGTCAGCGGCTACGGAAACCTGGTGGCCGCGCTTCTCCAGCAGGTGGGTCACCAGCACCTGGCTCACCTCATTACTCTCCCCCAGCAGGATACGCAGGGCCCGCCCGACCTCCTGCGAGGAGCCACAAATCTTCCGAGGGTCATTTCCTTCCGCGGATATTACCAGCGCCTTGACCATGGCCTTGACCAGGTATGATTCCCGGACCGGCTTGGTGAAATAGTCCACAATCCCCAACTCCCGGCAACGGGTCGCGTCGCGCCCAACATCCGTGGGGGGAAGCATCATCAGGATGGGGGCGTAGAATCCCGGAATGCGGCGCACTTGTTCCGCCAGAGCAAATCCGTCGCTGCCGGGCATCTGCGCATCAAAGAGCGCCAGCCGGATAGGCGAGGTGGAATTCTGTGCCCCGCGGATTGCCGCAAGGGCTGCATCCGCGCCCTCCACAATCGTTGGCACCATGCCGCGATGGCGCAACATATCTGCCAGGATTTCACGGCTGGCCGTGTGGTCGTCCACCACCAAGACCGGCACGTCGCGGAGGAGTTCACTTGCCCCCTCATCCGGAGGCGAAACCGCGCGCGCGGCCAAACCCAAACGCACGGTTACATGGAAAGCGCTGCCGCGATCGGGGCCGCTTTCCACCCAAATGGACCCTTCCATCATTCGTACCAATTCCGAGCAAATGGCCAGCCCCAATCCTGCACCCTCGAAGCGGCGGGTCAATGAACCATCCACTTGCGTAAAAGCCTCAAAGACCATTTCGATCTTGTCGGCGGGAATTCCCACCCCCGTGTCCACCACCGCAATGTGCAGAGCCATGTCCGTTTCCGCTTTCGATTCTACCCAGGCGCGCACAACCACTTCACCCCGCTCGGTAAATTTGATGGCGTTTTCGACCAGGTTCACCACAATCTGTTTTAACCGCACCGGATCACCCACCAAGGCTGCCGGAATGGCGGGGTCTAAACCACAGGCCATCTCCAACCCCTTGCGGTATGCCTTGATCGCCATTGGGCGAAGGGCTTCTTCCACCACGTCCGCCAGGATAAAGGGGGTGGACTCCAGCTCGAATTTCCCCGCCTCGATTTTGGAGAAGTCCAAAATGTGGTTGATCAGCTCCAGCAGGGAGTCCGCCGAGGACTCGACAAGTTCCAGATAACGGCGTTGCTCGGGGTCCAATTCAGTGGCAAGGGCAAGTTCCGTCATGCCGATAACCGCATTCATGGGGGTTCGGAGCTCATGGCTCATATTGGCAAGGAATTCACTCTTGGCGCGATTGGCATCCTCGGCTGCTTTCATGGCTTTATGCGTGGCTACCTCCACTTGTTTGCGTTCCGTAATGTCCTGCACGAGTTCGGCGATACGGACCACTTTCCCTGCCCTGTCGCGGATGGGGAAGGCGCGGTCCCACATCCACCGCACCGTTCCGTTCGGACGGATGACTCGGTATTCCCACTCCCCCCGGCTGCGATTGGAAATTTCCAAACTCGCCGTGATAATCGGGCGGTCATCCGGATGGATTCCCGCCAGGAACGAACGGGGGCTTGCGTACAAACTCTCGCAGCTCCGGCCCCAAACCTTTTCGTAGGCGGGGCTGACGTAGAAAACCTTGTTCACCTCTGGATCGAACAACAAGAGGACCTCTTCCACGTTTTCCGCCAATTGCCGGAAGCGCTCTTCGCTTTCCTGCAACATTTCCTGGGCGAGTTTGCGCTCGGTGATGTCTTCCACAATCCCATCGTAATAGAGAATCTGATTGCCTTCAGCGCGGATGGCTCGAGCGCTTTCCCGCACGAACACGGCCGACCCATCCTGCTTTGTCCAAACTGCTTCCAAGTCCCTGACTTCCCCATCGCGCGCCATCCGGTCGTGGAAGACCTGCCGGGGATAGGTGGGCTCAAACCCCTGCTCTTCCAGGTTGCGCCGAACCAACTCCTCCAGGGTCTTATACCCAAGCATTTTTATCATGGTGGGGTTGGCCACCAGGATCTGCCCGGCGGGGGAAGTGCGGTAAATGCCCACGGTAGCGTTTTCAAAAAGGCTCCGGAACCGCTCCTCGCTTTCCTGGAGGGCAGTTTCCGCCCGCTTGCGCTCCGTGATGTCATGGTTGATCCCCCGCATGCCGAGAGGATTTCCAGCCTCGTCCTTCAAGACTTCGGCCTGGGCATGAATCACCTTCTCCGTTCCATCCGGCAGTTGAATGCGATAGTCGAGGTTGTACTCCCTGCTTCCATTCAGCGCGTCCGTCAGGGCTTGATCCACCCGCATCTTGTCCGCGGAGTGAATTAATTCCAGGAAAACCCGGCGATGGTCTACCATTTGGCCCGGAGGCAGCCCAAAGATCCGGGATGTTTCATCAGACCAGAGCGCGGTATTGGTTTGGACGTTCCAATGCCATGACCCGATATGGGCGATTCGTTGTGCCGCCGCCAGTTCCTTTTCGCTCTCGCGCAGCGCCCCCTCCGCGCGCATGCGGTCCGTAATGTCCTGAGCGACCACCAGAGCGGCGCTCTGGCCGCGCCATTCCATCAGATGGCTGGTGATTTCCACATAGATAATGCGCCCGTCCTTAAATTGGTGCCGCCAGGGTTGTGACTGCTCCAGGACCGGCCGCGGCTGGGCTAAGTTGGCGATGAGAGCAGGAACGTCCTCCGCCGGGCGGATATCGGTGAGGCGCAGCCTCAGGAACTCGTCCCGGGAATAGCCATAATGGGCGATGGCGGCATCATTGACCTCCAGAAACCGTAAAGTCTCCAGGTCATACACCCACATGGGGAGTGGGTTTCCGGCGAACAGCAGCCTGAATCGCGCTTCGTTCTGGCGCTGCATCTCCTCCGCCCGCTTGCGCTCGGTGATGTCCTGCACGAGACTCACCCATCCGGTGCGGTTCCCCTGATCGTCGAGCAAGGGCGTCACCGTGTTGGAGGTGATGAAGATCGTGCCGTCCTTGCGCTTCATCCGAAACTCAAATTGTTGCAGATAACCTTTCTCCGCCAGGGCCGCATAAAGCTGCCGGCGGAACTCCTGCCGAGAGTCTTCGTCAACATGCAGCAGCACCACCTTGTTCCCCACCATCTCGTCACGACGGTAGCCGAACATTTCTATGGCGGCGGGATTGCAATCGAGAATCTCAGTTTTTTCGAGGTTGATGACGAACACGGCGTCGCGCAGGCTGTCCAAGGTGGTTCGCAACAGGTGCCGGTTGGCACGCAACTCTTCATCCGCCCGTTTTCGCTCGGTGATATCCGACAGGAGGCCTTGCAGGTACTGTACCCCTTCCTTTTCGTAAGAGCCCACGGTCCGTGCCCGCACCCATATCCATCTCCCGTCTTTGTGCCGCCCCCGATACTCCACCTCGCGCGGCTGATGGTCCCGGAAGGCAGCCGCCAAGGTCGTCTTGATCGCTTGCACATCGTCGGGATGCATCGTTTCAAACAGTAGATCCAGGCCGCCCTGACACACCTCCTCAGGGGTATATCCTCCCAGCTTTTCGATGTTGGGGCTGACGAAGACGAAACGACCCCGGGAATCGGCCGTCCAGACAACATCGGGGATATTCAAAACGATGGAGCGGTATTTCTCCTCACTCTGACTGAGCGCCTCCTCGGCTTGCAGTCGCTGGGTGATGTCGCGGGCGATGGCGGAGCTCCCCACCACCTCCCCACGAGCATTTTGGAGGGGCGCCATGCTTAACGAAACGGCAATCCGCCGCCCGTCCTTACTCATCCGGACCGTCTCGTAATTGGTGATCCTCTCCCCCTGGCGGACCTGCTCGACAAGATGGCACAATTCAGAGGAAAGGTCGGGCGGGGCGAGAATGGACACAGGTTTGCCCATGATCTCTTCGGACCGGTAACCATATAGAACTTCCGCGCCTCGGTTCCAACTGACAATCGTGCCTTGGGGCGAAATGCCCGAGATGGCGTCGTTGGAAGATTCAACGATGGCAGCCAATTTCGCGCGCGTTTCCTCCGCCTGCTTGCGGGCAGAGATGTCCTGCGCGATGGCCACAAAGTGAGTGATCTCACCGGACATGCGGCAAACCGGCGTTATGGTCAATTCCTCGTTATAAAAGGTTCCGTCCTTCCGCCGGTCAACAATCTCGCCTTGCCACACCCGCCCCGTCAGGATGGTTTTCCACATGGCGCGGTAGAACTCCGAGTCATGCTTGCCGGATTTGAGCAGGCGGGGATTCTTGCCAACAACCTCCTCCAATTTGTAGCCCGACAAGGCCATGAAGGCAGGATTGACCCACAGGATGTTGCCGTCTCCGTCGGCGATGACAATTCCCATGGCCGCAGCCTTCAGGGCGGCAGCCTGCAAGCGGACCTGCTGTTCCACCTGCTTCCGTTCTGTCACATTGCGGGCGATGCCCTGCACCCCCACCACCTTGCCATCCTCGTAGAGGAGGCGACTACGAACCTCCACGGCAAGCCGGGCCCCGTGCTTGGTGATAACTTCAAGCTCATCACTTCCAGACTGCTCCCCTTCCACGGCACTGTCCAAGGCCCGGCGCACCAGGTCCCTATACTCGGGAGCGACGACCTGGACCATATTCATGCGCAGCATTTCCTGCCGCGTGTAACCAAGGGCTTTGACAATCGTGTTGTTCACAGAGGTGTAGTTCCCTTGCAGGTCCCGCGTATAGACCATGTCAATGGCGTTTTCCAGGAGGTCGCGGTAACGATCCTTCAGCGCTGCCTCGCGCCGCAGCCATTCTCGAATCTCCGCGGTTTTCGACCGCACTTGTTTCCGCAGGATGATCAGCCACGCAGCCGCGGCAAGCACTAAAGCCCCCATCAGTCCCAGCATGTTGCGCGTCCGCTGGAGGTTCCACCACGGAGCCTTATCCACCACCTCCACGTCTTGGGGCGAGCGAACCAGCAACTGGAAGGCAGGGGGGGCTCCATTTTCCTCCGCCAAACCTTCGCAAATCCCGGTGATCCGCACGCGGCTTCCCACCTGCAACCGAGTGAGCGCCGCCTTGGCTCCTTCCCCGAGCACCCGAGCCCGAAAAGCCACTTGGCCCGACACCACCACCAACGCGGGCGGATTGGCTTCCGCAATCAACCTGAACACCCCGCCTTGCACCCGCACCAGGGAACTATCGTAATTCCCCTGGAGGGCTTCCTCCGCGGAGATGATGGTCGGCACAGGCGGGGGACCACTGGCGAGCTTGCGGAAATCGGCATTTTCAAGCTTTAGAGAACCCTCACTTGGTGCCGGGAATCCCCATACCTCCACTTTGTCACCCGGCCGCACAGTAGCCGTCTGAGATGTTTCCACCAGGAGGCTCTCTGTCGCGTCCATGATGTACAGGGAGCGGTAGGGCCTTTGCAGAGTCACGATTCCGCGGACCTTCACGCGGTGGCCGGAGATGGTTTGCGCGCTTAGCCTTGCAAGGTCGCCGATCGATTCCACGGGAGGAGATTCTGCCGTGAGGGGGGGCGGCTCCAGGACTCGGACGAGATGGATGTCTTGGACGTAGACCACAATTCCGACCAACTGATGTTTTGGATTGAATACTCCCCCGCAAGCGCCTTGAATCTGGATTTTGGAATCAGGCAAGGTGGTCAATGCGCTTTGGGAGTAGTTTTGCACGACCACCTTGACGCGACCTGACCCTATAGCGAGGGAAAGGATAAGTTTCTTCGAAGGCTCTTCAATTTGAGTGGAATGGACGATGCCCGCGACTTCAACCCATTGGCTGTCTTCCCGCCCCACAGCCAATTCCTCAATGCGGGGGCGTCGGGGTTCCGGTAGCAGAGCGCGGCCGAGAACGTGGATCTTGGGCTTTTCGATCTGGTTTCGAAACCACCCATGCGTGGTGACTCCCCTAACCTCCACAAGCTCACCGGCGGTGAGGCCAAGGTCGTCAGCCAATGCCTCAACGTAAATGCCTCCTGTGGAATCTTGAATAAAAAGCACCGGAGGACCGCCATAATAGGTGACTACCCCTCGAATTCGGACCGGATATCCACGCTCGGCCTCATTTTCCGATAGCGCATGAATGTCGCTGATCTGCGTTAGGAGGCGGGGGGAAAGAGGTAGCGCTGGGGGGTTGATTTGCTGTCCCCACAGCTTCCCCCACCACCCGACAGACACGAATAGGCAGGAGAAAACCAGAAGAAATCTTAGCGTTGGCCGAATATTCATCGCAGCAGCTAACCCGAATTTCTCACCACGCTGGGCCGTTTTGTGGAGCGGTCGGGAGGGCATGACGGAACCTGTCCCCATGCCAAGCATCAGGGAGCCCCGCCCTTCCGAGATCGTCTTAATGAATCCAGACTGAGATTTCCTGCTTCTCCGTTCCAGACCCGCGGGAGTTTTTGAAGTCGGACCGTCGCACGCCCACATGTGGGCTTCGAGGGCTCTCCCGGCTGACTGCCGGCCTCATCGCAGGAGCTTCAGCCTGGTGGGGGCTCTAAAGAGAATCAGAGAAAACCCCCGAATAGGCCCATGATGCCTTCCTCTATTTTTTCGGCAGATTCCGCGAGAACTTGAAGGGAACATTACGATGGCTTGCACGCCGGGGAGGAGGCCAGTATGCAGTAGGCCGCGGCAACCGGTGGTTCAGTTCACCCTGGGCTTTCAGATGCTTCTGCAAACGCTGGCAGTTTCGCCCCCACTGATGGCCTGGGCGCGCCGCTCGGGACGAAGACTGAATTGCCGGGTCCCGCCTCCCTGCAAGTGGGACACCGAGAGTAGCCGTAGGTGAAATCTACGGTACCTGTGCCTAACGAAAACCTCTCGGTCCTGGCGGGGCCGAACCGTTTGACCCCTTCGGGTCGCTAAAATGGGTAGCGAAGCGATCGGTGGGCGGGGGGCTCAAAAGACGTGCCCTTGCCCACGGCTACTTAACGCAACCCCTTCGGGGTTCCGACGCCTCTCGGCATGGATGCAAATTGAACGTAACCGGGAGCTGCCTTCGAGGCGGCCCCACTCATCGAGCCGCCGGCTTTGCGGGGGATGTCTGACTCACTGATTTTTCTAAACATAGTCGCTGGCTTCATCGCCAGGCCCGGACTGAGCACGCTATTAAGTCTTTTGCTTTCATCAACTCATCGGCATCTTAAGGATTTACGTCGTTTTGACACCGCACAAGCCATTTGCTTTCTGCAAGTTATCGGCCTAGTGGGGATTTGGGGCATTTTCCCTGAATTTGGTGCCCTTAAATCGTTCTATCTCTTTTAGTTTCAATAACTCATCGGCGTTTTTGTTAAGCTGTTTATTTTCAATAACTCATCGGCATGTGACATTTTGTCACTTTTCTCCCCTTTTGTTTTCAATAAGTCCTCGGGGTCGACCTTCATTTTGATACTTTTTTGCATGCAGGCTCTCGTTCTGATTTTCATGGACAAATTGGCCATCCGCGGGACCGGTTGTCAAGCCTCGTAGGGGCGCTCCCGCCCAGTCCACGCCATCGGCCTGGGTCGGGAGGCATACCCGTTTCCCACTTCCAGCCCGGTAGGGGCGGCGATCCTCGTACCGATGGTAGCGCGATTTCACCTAGACACAGGCCTCCATTTATAGCCTCGCAGGTTGACGGCCACCGTCAGTAGTCAGTAACAGCACCCGGCGGACAGCGGTCGGTGGGCAGCGAGCGGAAAAACAGTGGCCGGGAGGCACTAGCGCAGATTTCTCACCCCAGGCATGGAAGGGGGGGGCTCCATTTTTTTCTTGCGCATTTGTCCCATGGGTCTCGCCATGGGCCACATTCTGCCGCCACTCCTCGGCTGTGAGGCTGAGCGGGTAAGGCGAAATCGGCGTGGGAATCGGGACATGGGGGCCGGGATTCGAGATACGGCGCTCGGGACCCACTGTTAGCTCTCGGCTGGGAGCTGTTAGCTAGTTCCGGACAACTGATGACGTATTTTCAGCGTCGTGCCCCGTCCAGATTGGTGACGTGCGGTAGCCGCTGGGGCATTGGGCATGAGAAAATCCCATGGTCGGAACTGCTGTGAGCGCGGCTACCCGCCTTCGCCAACAGTCATTGGCCATCGTCGCGCGCCATGGATGACGGCGAGGATGTGGATTTCATCCCGGATATGGCGATAGACAACGATATAGGGGGTATGGGCGATACTGAGTTCACGGGTGGCGGGGACACGGCCAGGGTGGCCGGCGGACGGATAACGACCCAACATTTCCACTGCTTCGAAGACGCGTGCCAAGAGACGCGAGGCGGCTTTCGAATTGTCCTGCCGGACGTACTCATAAGCCGACTCGAGGTCCTGCTCGGGCAGCGGCATCCAGCGCGTCTTCATGGGTAATGTTCGGGGCTCATCGCCGTCGGCGCCGCCACTTGGCACGCACTTCCTCGTGATCCGCGCCCATCCCCGAGTCGGCTTGCCGCAGGCCTTCCTTAATATGCTCGATCTGCCAGCGCTGCACATCCAGGTAGGCGTCCACGGCTTGACTGAGCAGGAAGGTGCGATCGCGAGTTTGCACCTTGGCGAGTTCGTCGAGGGCGGCAACCTTTTCCGCCTCAAGGCGAAAGGAGATCGTCTTCTTGTTAGCGGCTCCGGTCTGCATGGTCAGATAATACAATATATTATGCCATAATTCAAACGCCAGCAGCCGAAGCCAAGGTGTCACCGCGCTCCTGGTTTAGGAGGGGGCAGGGGGTGGTAGGGCGCAGGATCGCCAATTTCCGAGCGCGTCGTAGGGGCGGTTCGCGAACCGCCCGCCAGAAAACGCGAGTGATCGAGGCCCAGTTCAGGCCCGTCAGGGCGGGCAGAATGGGGCCCACGGCGACACCCATGAGGAAGCCGCGGTTTCTAACGCTTCTTCCCGCGTCAGCGGCCGGATTGTATTTGGGATATACTTCGGGCAGTATGAATACGATGGCGACCGTGACTGCTCAGAAAACGCTGGGTGCATTTTATACAGACGCGGCGGTGGCACATTATGTTGTCGAATGGGCGCTGCGTCAGCCCACTGATTCTGTGCTTGACCCGAGCTGCGGTGGTGGGGTGTTCTTATCCTCTGCACTGGGTCGACTCCGCTCTATCGGCTGTTCTACCCCCCGCGTCTGGGGGATCGACATTGACGGAGAGGCACTGCGGCTCACGAAACTCCGACTGCCCCTTGCTAGGCTCATACAGGCAGATTTTTTTTCGGCCGACCTAAGGCAACTGGCACCCTTCGATGCAGTCGTTGGTAATCCG
This sequence comes from Terriglobia bacterium, assembly GCA_049519635.1. Lineage (GTDB taxonomy): Bacteria > Acidobacteriota > Terriglobia > UBA7540 > UBA7540 > Bog-366. The sequence continues at coordinate 22,423 of JBEKQO010000004.1, forward strand.
CCTTTTATCCGTTACCAAACCTTTAACGGCTCTGCCCGCTCCTCAGCACTTGCCCGGGCGCAGGATGCAGGTGTAAGCCTGGCTCAGTTGTCGTCTTCGTGGGCGCCGTTCCTAGTCCATGCTGTGAGCTTCCTTAAGCCTGGCGGTCGTCTGGGGATGGTGGTCCCTTCTGAGATCGGACACGCGCAATACGCCAGAAACGTCTTAGAATTCATCATAAGCAATTTCGGCCGCATCGAGATTCGCCTATTCCGAAAGAAGCTTTTCCCCGAGCTGAGTCAAGATACGGGCTTATTGCTTTGCGAGAATTTCGGAACCGCTTGTAGCTGGTTTTCTATAACAATCCTTGACGATATCGAGCATGCGAGCACATCGGGTTCAGTCTGCTGTCCGGTCGACATCGCGGCACTCCGCGATGGCCGAGTGAGATTAATCCACTACTTGGTTTCTCCGAGAGCGCGTCACCTATACGAGACCCTATCCACACATAAGTGTGTAGCGCGTCTCGGTGCAGCCGCTGACGTAGGGATCGGTTATGTGACAGGCTTTAATGATTTTTTTCACTTGTCAGAAGGAGAACGAAGAAGATGGCACATTCCTCGCAGATTCCTTCGCCCCGCAATTCTTACGCTGGCGGACACCGAAGCCGTGGTGGTCAGAGTGCCCGATTGGAGGAGAATCGCCGAAAGTGAGAGGAAGTCTTACTTATTAGCAATCCCGCCTTTGGAGATAGGAAAGCTGCCGCCGTCGGTCTTGGAATACCTGAAGTACGGAGAGGAGATGGGGGTCCCGGAACGGTTCAAGTGTCGCGTTCGCCAACCTTGGTTTTCGGTACCGCATGTAAGAATTGCTGATGCGTTTCTCACGTACATGTCGGGCCAAGGACCAAGGCTCGTCAGGAACCACGCCAGCCTTGTGGCGCCAAACACGCTACACTTGGTGCGACTCGAAAAAGGATGGAAGCCTGAGTGGTTCACCGGCGGGTGGTTTTCCTCCTTGACAAAACTGAGTTGCGAGCTTGAGGGACATGCGTTGGGGGGAGGGATGCTTAAGCTGGAACCATCGGAGGCCGGGAGAATCCTGGTTGCGCTGCCCAATCCGCGCGAGGCCGCGGGTTTAGAACGTGACCTAAATAGCCTTGTTCGGCAGAAACAAGCCGACGCTGCAACGGACCTTGCGGACAGCCTAATACTTCGACGCAGGCTGGGTCTGACCGGAACCGAGTGTCTTGTGCTGCGTGAGGCTGCCAGGGAGATGCATAGATGGCGGATGCACAAGTAGACGGACAACCTCAGATCGACACGCTTGCCGCAGGCATCAAAAACCTATGCGCCGGGGTAAAGACTCAATCCCAGGAGCATATAAAACAAGTTCAGGCTTATTGCGCCACGAGGTTGGTGCTCGAGGGTGGATTCCCCCCCGAATGGGTCCTGCCTAGACGACCCTTCGCAAGTAGAAAAGTGAACAACGCGGTGTTCGAACTGAGTGTGCAAGAAAAAGTCAAAAGCACATCGGAGCAGCGAGTCCTGGGGGGAATTAAGTACAAGGATGTCGACGTGACCGTCATGGTCCCTGGCCTCGGACCGGCGTTGGGGATTTCAACAAAAAGTACCGGGAACGCGTTCCGAAATCTGACGAATCGCATGGAGGAGGCTCTAGGAGAGTGCACAAACGTTCACTTGATGTACCCAGGTTTCGTTTTTGGGTTTTTGCACCTGATTAAATTTAGTAAGTCTTTTGAGGCGGGATCTCCGCAGGACGCTTCTTTTGACGACAAAAACCAGCCACTCCCGGGAATCCGTCGGTATCATGACGTGCTTTTGGCCCTTTCTGGTAGGAACACCATCACCGACCCGGGAATGAAATACGAAGCTGTGGGCCTGTTAGTGTATCGGTGCACGAAGTCTGGTGCCGAAATTTGGAACGAGTATCCGCCTAAAGATAGTACAGTTCATTTCGCCAATTTCTTCCGCCGCCTATATGACCTCTATGACCTCCGATTTGGATATCCCGACCCGGACGGTCCCAACATCCGAAAGGGTTGGCGCCTCAACGGGGGAGGTTTCCCCACATCATTTGACGATCAGCTTCGCTTCGCATGGGAGATTAGACTTGCTGAATAGGCTGCATGCAAAGGCCTGTCGGAACGCGGTAGCGCAGACCTGGTATGCCTGGTGAGGCGGGTAGCACAGCACGGCATTGCGCACGGATTGATCGCGTGTCCAGGGGGGTGCCCGCTCCTTTATGACCGGACCATCTTCGTGACCGTGGCTCACCTTGCGGTTATGGTAGCGATACCAAGAGCGATGGCATGCGGCTCTTCGCCTTCCGGTGCAATTCGCGAGTGCTCTTCTTCTGGCGTCATGGACGCATCCGGTGATCGGAGGTGGCTATAATCCTTGCTCCCTGCCTGCAAGACAGGTCGTTTGAAAGCGCCGCAAAGTAATGCGCGCCGCGCCTAACTCAGATGTTATGAAAGCCGCGATGCCTCCTCGGGTGCCCCTAAACTGGAGGTGGTCCAGTTTAGCGGCCGTCGGCTTGAGACCGAGAGTTTTGCATCGAGGAGACAGAGTCATGAGAGAGAATATAGCGCCCATTGGAACGCCGGTGGAGTGGATGTTCACAAGCGTCGTTGCAAGGTGGTGGAGTTCGAGCACGGCGAGATTAAGGTGCGGAAACCGATGGCCAATACGCGGGAGGATTGGCTAGAGTCTTTTTAATTTAAGTGTATACATATCGGCAAATCCGCAAACAAAAACGTGGGGCCCCCTCCGCCTTGCGGTCCCCCCTCTCCCCCTGGGAGAGGGCTTTTAAGAATTGATTTTAGCCCTCGCGCCCTCGCTGGCGCGCTGTGTGTATGGAGTTGTGAAGCACGGCTGCCCTTACCGGGAAGACCGTTGGGGCCGCAAAGTCGGCGCGCTGGAGAGGGAAGCCCGGGGTAGCGCTAGGTCCACCAAGACCGTCCTCTGATAGGGACCTGCTCCCGTACAACCTCATCGGGACCAGGGCAACCGGGAAAGCCCGGAGAGATGGCGGGGACCGAACCGACTCGGCAAACTTGCGCCCAAGAGCAAGAATCCAACACCCACGGGGCCGTGCTTCATCCCCGGCAGGCGGCGGGGGCACACCGCTTCCCGCCCGCCGGGCTCTATATAAATGGGGAACGACTATACATTAGAATAATCCTATTAGATAATACGTACAGAATGGCAGCCGACGGCGAAGTCCGCAACCCGCCACTTTACCGAGCCGGCACGGCGCGTTTTTCAGGCAGGGGGGAAGCGGTGCCGAGTGCTCAGGAGGCGGGGCGACCGCGGGCCGCCCCGGCACCGTTTCCATCAGCCTCCGACCGGCTATTCCTCAGCGGGTTGCCCGCCCGCAGAGCCCGCCTCCGCTTCACCGGCTGCCCGCCATTCGGAAGTCGTGCGCAGAGGTTTGTCAACCGAGGATAAGAGCCAGCAAAAATCCGCCTGACACGGCATCGAGGTTTCAGAGAGGCGCTACCCGCTTAGCGTGGTGCCTTTGGGGAAAGCGGAACTGCCTGGAGAGATTTCAGCAAACCCTCCCAAATGGTTTCCATCTCGGCTTGATGCTCCGCATGCGCTTCACCGTGGAGGGCAATGTCGGGCTGGTCGCTTCTCCCTCCTACCCCCTGGAAGTGCCAGGCGAGGAGGAAAAGGGGCTGTTTGCCCGGCTCGGTGATTGAAATCCACCCCTCCATCCCCTTTAGTCCGGCGGCAGACCGCACGTCATTCCGCAACACTTTGAGCTGGCCACCCTTGGCGGCTAGGTCACGCGCCTGCCGTTCGACGCCGTCGAGTGGATTCGTCAAATTTGGCTCCCTGACAGTCTGGGTTTCGAAGCTGAGGGTGATATCCGGCAGCATCTGATGTACAAAAGAAATACTGGCATTTTCGCTCTGGCTGGGTTCCGAGGTGATAGAACCGGACCCTACGCAGAATCCGCTGTTGGTCGAGGGCACGTAGGCATCAATCACAATCTTCACAAGTGTCTCGATGTCAGCCTCGTGTCCGGCTTCCGCGCCGCGTGAAACGAGTAGCACGTGGTTGCCGACAGCCTTCATGGCTTCTAGGGCGAGCAACCGGGCGGACTCCGGGCTCCGCTTGTACCATACGGCAGGAACCCCAGGCTCCAACTCGAACGTCCGCACGATAACGTCCGCAGTCCCTGGGGGCGCTTTTAGCGCGCGGATCTGTGGTAGCCGTTCGTTCCAGACTGCCTCGGCACCGCCGGACGGGAGGGGAACTGTACTCACATCTACACGGTAGATGCTTTGACTCCGGCCCGTAACTGCCAACCCCTCCGGCACGGACAGCCGGAACCGCCCGACACATTGTGCGTCTTTGTTATCGTCACCATTCATACGTGGTTTCGGGGATTCCGCCCGGTTCTCCTTGCTTAGGTTACCGCAAGCAACCAAGTGTGCGCAGGCGGCACACCAGAGTGCTCTAATTGCGGCCCGCCGGCTCACGCTAGCGCCCACGATCGCCGTTACCCTCTGCCCGCTCACGCTCTGTGGGGGCCGACCCTGCGGGCTGGGAAATCACTTCTTGCCCCGACATTCGTTGTATCGCTCCTTGCAGAGTGCAATAATCGCCAAGACGGTATATGCCTGAACCCCCGAATTCTCATATGCGGGCTGGTGCGCAACACTAAAGTCACTGTCGCCGGGAGGCGCCTTCCCCGGGACATTGAGCGCCCCCGCCGATGAACTCGGGACAGTGCCATCGCCATCGCCGGATGGATCTTGCAGAACCGCCTGCATCGATTTTCCGTCTGCATCCGTAAACATTCCGCGAAAGCCTCGGGTTCGGTAAGGATTGCTCCAAACCCGGTTTGTTTCGATCTTTAACTCGATCGCGTCTGCGGTCTTTTGTTTAATACCTCGAAAGCAAAAAGTTCGGGCTTGCGGCGTTTTGCCGAGCGTGTTGTGGAAGGTTTTGGCAATGCCAAGCAGGCTCAGGTATTGCGTCCAGGGGTCGGTCGGTGGATTGCCGGCGCTAATCGCATCGGGGCCACTGGGCGCCGATGGGGCGTCAGGGTCGAGCAGGTCAGGATCCACCAGCGTCCAGTACGCATTCGTGCTTGGTTTCTCGCCGGGCGCTGGCTGCACCACCGCCTTGATGCTGTAAATATCATCGTACGGATCGGATTTGGGTAGGGAACGCTTCATTTGCCCATTCTCTGTTACGGTCAACCATTGCTGGGAACCGGCGTCCGTTTGGTATTGCTTATTCGGCAGTAACTGCAAGCCTCCAGGGATGTTGGCCAGAATGGGAGTCACGGTGGGTCCCGAATTGCCCAATATACGTGATGTCGGGCCAGCACCCTCGAATCCGGCCTTTATCCGCCAATACGCAGCCGCCGCGCCGGTGGTAGGTTGTACGCCATGAATGATTCCCAACACAGACCCGCTGGCTCCGGCTTGTTCCCTCGCCCAGCGCGCGACCAGGCCACCCATTGAGTGTGTAATCAGGATGACTTTTTCGCAAATTCCGGTTACTGCTTTAGCTTCTTTGATGATCTCCGAAATTCTTGCGGCGAGCATCGTCCCCGAGTTTGTGTTGTCGTCCGTCCAATTGTAGCCAACAGTAAAGACAGGGAGTTCGAAGATCTTCCCGAGGGGTCCCCAATTGCGGGTCTTTAGACTTGTAAGGAACGGGCGGTAGTCTTTAAAAATGCCATTGAAGCCATCGCCCACCGGATTTGTGTTGTCAACCTCCAGGAAAGAGGAGCTAAACTGCGGACCAACTAACATCCTCTTGCGGAACGAAGGGGTTGCTCCCGAGTACTTCCACAACAAACCGGAATCGCCCGGGTCCCAGCGCAGATTCGGTAGCCCATTGGACCCGTCCCCCGTTCCATTGGTTCCAGCTAGCCTGAGACGACTCCCCATTATTCCAGGAACAAAAACCAGGGGAATGGCCTCCCGCTGGACATTGATATCGTGCTTGATGTCTGTTTCCAGACCAGAAATTTCCTGGTCAACCTCATACCATTTGGTGGATTGAGCGGGCGCCGGGGTCGGCGCGGCTTGCGGAGAAGGAGGCTGAGCGCTTCCCTGCTGCGGCGGCTGAGAGGCTCCCTGCAGCGCTTGATGGTAGAGCTTCATCCACTCTTGTCGGTAAGCGGCGTCTTCCGGTGCATCCGTGAGCTGGCGGCCGCCAAGTTCAGGATGGTTTGCCCACAACTGCTGATTGGCCTGAGCTACCGCTGTCGGGTCCAATTGATCTGCCTCGCCCTTCGTCAGATACTTACAGAGTCACGCCGGTTTGCACGGCCCAATTTTTCAGGAGAGCCATTCTGTCGGGAACAGGGATTGCTTCGCTCGCGAGGACATGGTTGGCGTTTCGGACATTTTCGGGCACCATCTACTTTTTCCCCAGTTGGGCGTCAAAAAACTGCTCGATGTCCTGGTAGAAACTTTTGTCGACCTTGAAGCTGCAAGTGCCGGCAGGAATCTCGTTGAAAGTTGCAGTCCCCTGTGGGTCGAGCACCCCAGCATGGGGACCATCGGTGATCTGGGCATTGAATTTCACGCCAGCGTAAGGGCCGGATGGGGCCACAGGCCACCAAGAGTCACGTTGTTTTAGATCGGGCAGTCTGAGGAGTCTCACCGTTATCCAGTGTATTGTGGGTCCGCCACACGCCGCTACGGGCGAGTCGACAGGCGAACTGGAAAAGCTGGAATCAGCATCGTCCTGAGAACTGCACAAACCACCGCCCTGCGTGTCATCCGGTCCCGCCACTGACTCCGCCCTCCAAACCCCTTCCGCTGCCCAAGCATCATTCTTGGGTCAGATGCCTCATCAGAGAACAATCCCACTCATCGTTCGAATTTTTCAATCGCCGCCGCGTACAAGCGATTGATCTTCACGCTCGGGTCATCCGCGGAGTCCGTGAGTATGGCTCGTGCCCACGGCAAGCCTGGGTCGTGATCAAAATCGCTGCCGAGTTTAACCATTATATCAATGTACTTGCACACGCCTCGCTCGCTTGTAATGCCATAGCCTTGAGATTGCTTGATGCCACCCTGGATCATCTCCCTGAGCACCGGTTCGCCCAGCGCCTGGCATTCCTTCGGGAAGCATTTCTCCAAGTGAGCCGCCACCCGGTCCTCAAAGGCCTTGATGGCGGGTACACGTAAGGCTGCGACCTGTTCCCTACGAATCGTCAGCATGGCTCATTCACCGTAGATTCATCGGCGGTTGGGTTTTTTCCAGCGGAGAGGCAGCCGCCGCCCCTACCGGGGGAGTTTTGGACGGCGCCAATGGCACGATGTTCGATTTCATTCCCGTCTGCCGTCGGACGAATTCCAGCAGTGTTTCCGGTTTCTCGTTCTCGGTCGCGAACCGGCTGACGGGTCCGTAGAAATAGGCGATTTCTTCCGGAGTGCAGGTAGGCAGATAGACCCTCAGCACGCGCGGATCGTAGAAGCGAAAGTACACCTGATTGCCGTCCGGCATGTTCACCATCAGGAAGTGGCGGAAGTGTTGGCGAACGTCGGCAAAGGCCATGGGGCACGTCAGATAGATGCCCCAACTCTTGCCCCAGCCTTTGTTGACCAGTGTTTCCAGCAGCTTTGACCACGGGGGCAGGCTCACCAGGTAGGGAGCAAAGAGGGTGAGTTCCGCCTTCGACCAACCCTCATAGAGCGACTCGTATTGCGCCCCGCCTTCGAGCATTCCGGCCGCGGGGGGTTGGTACGTCGGGGCCGCGGCACTGGGATTTTCTGCCTCGGAAGACTTCCGGGCCTCATCTCTGGCCTCAACAAGCATTTTGTAGATTTGGGGCGAGCGGGCGCCGTCGAGTATGGCGTAGAGCGGTTGGAAGTCCTCGCGCAGAAGACCCAGCAATCGCTCTTGCAGGCTAGGCTCGGGCTCTGCGGGCATCGCGGGCTTGGCGGCCGCGGGCGGCGCGCTCGCGTGGGGATCGAGAAGGTCCACGGTAAGCTGCGGCTGGCTGTATGACGCTGAAGCAGGTTTGGCAGGCGGCGCCGCCCGAGGCTGATCGCGTTCGAAGTGGACAGTAAAGACTAATTCCCCCGCCGCAATTTCGTCCCCTTCCTGGAGAACAGCTTCATTCACCCGCTTGCGGTTCACCCAGGTGCCGTTGCTGCTGTTGAGGTCTTGAATTCGGCAAGTGTCTGAAGTGCATTCCAAGGCAAAGTGCTGCCGCGATATGCCGGGATCATCCGGGAAGACATACTCGGACGGACTCTTCCGCCCGACGCGGACACGGGTGCCCTGGTCAATAAAAAGCTCGCTCCCCACATCGGATCCCGCACGGATTTTAAGAACCAGCCGCATTGGATTTAGGCACCAAGGAGTGGATCAGTATTCGCGCGTTTCGTCCCGCCCCAACTTTGCTAGGAGCTTGCCGCGCTGGTTAGGCCCTCGCAGCCCGGGCAAGGTTGGATAAAAGGCGTTCCATTCTGTGCGCTCGAGGCCAGCGCTGCCGCCGGGGCAGACTTCATGCCCTGAGCCGCCATCTGCATAACCGCGGCGTCCTGAGCCACCACAAACTGTCCGGGGATCCAACTGTCCGTACGACTTGCGCCGGCGGTAATACTCGATCCTTGAGTTTCGGCAGGCCCGCTAGCCGGGTTGGAACTCCCCCCGCCGCCCCCACCGCCGCCCCCCGCAGGCGGGGTTACCACCACTGCCCCAGGAGAGCCCATGCCGGCCTCGCCGATCATGACGGTGGGCTCGCCCAGAATGATCACACCGCCGTGGACCGTCGGATCGCCCATGCGTGCCGCCATCAGGAATTCGATGAGCACGGTGGGTGAGCCCATCACGATCATGTCGGGTGGTCCCACGCACGTTACCATGTCCGTCATGCGTGCCGCCGGCAGGAACCCAATCAGCACCGTAGGCGCGCCGGGCGCGAGAATGGGCCCACCCACGTGCGGTACGAGAACCGTCAGCATGGGGCAAACGTGCATGTCGGTTAGTCGAGAGGCTGGAGGCACGTTAGGATTTCCGACTTCCCATTTTAGGTTTTTGATTCAATGCCAGCACTGCGGAGAATACTCCTGCCCATCACTCCTGCGAACCACTGGCAATTGATCGCCGGCAACCGACCACTTACAACTAACCACTAGCAACTGACCACTGACCTCTTTAGCTCAGCTTCGTCCCCTTGCTGCCATCGTCGGCAGTATCGGGTTTGGTCGGGGCCGTAGGTGCGTCGGGGCTATCGGGCGAACTCGGGCTCGAAGGGCTCTGGCACACGGCAGGATCCGCCGGGGTGGGGGCTCCGCCACTATTGATGAGAACTAGGGTCCCCATAATCGCAATGCCCGCGGCTGTAATCGAGATGAATCCCCCCGGCCCGACAATGGAGACGCCCGTTGAGCCGCCCATAATGTTGACCGCCATGCCGCCGCTGAGGTTGATATTCATTCCGGCCGTCACATTTACATTCTGCCCCGCTTGCTGATTGTAGTTTTGACCGATTTGTTGCGAGACACTCTGCGCGGCCATCTCGTTGATGCTGCCCGTCACTTGCCGCGAGAAATTTTGGGTGATGGACTCATTCTGGTTGCCGGTTACGCTCAATGACGCGTTGCCGGTCACGCTATCGTTGACGTTGCCGGTAACACTCCGTGAATCGTTTCCGCCGACCGATTCCTTGCGGTCACCGGAAATATTCACCGAGTGTTTCCCGGTAACAGATTCCATGTAGTTGCCACCGACCTGGTGTGACTCGTCACTGGTGATTTGTTCATACTGCTTACCGCCCACTTGCAGGTGTTTGTCCGTATTGACTTGCTCAAACTGGCTGGCATTCACAGCCAAGTGCCGGTTGTTGCCGATGTACTCGCGCGAATCGTGCTCCACGCGGTGGTCCATGTCCATCTCAGCATTGATGAAGATCTGTTCGCTGCCCTTCAGGTCCTCGAACCGGATTTCGTTGTAATTGGCAGTGCCGCCGCCCTTCGAACTGCGCGACTGCACAGTGCTGCGCGTCTGGTTATCCGGCAAGGTATACGGCGGCATTTGGGAGGCATTGTAAACACGTCCCATTATAATGGGACGGTCCGGGTCGCCTTCGAGAAAGTCCACGATCACTTCCTGACCGATGCGCGGAAGGGAGATGGCGCCCCAATTTTGGCCGGCCCAGGGGCTGGAAACGCGAATCCAGCAAGAGCTGTTCTCATCGTCCGTTCCCACCCGGTCCCAGTAAAACTGGACCTTGACGCGACCATAACTGTCCGTCCAGATTTCTTCACCCGACTTGCCCACCACCAGCGCCGGCTGCGGTCCCTGGACGAAGGGTTTGGGAGTGACGCGGACAGGGCGGTAGGTGACCGCCGAAGGAATGCACGTGAAATGATTTGAGTAATGCTCCGTATCCGTCGTACCCGACGTATAGGTCGCACCCGCGGAGGCGACGTGCTGGACCTCGGTGAGGATGTAGGTGGTATTCTGATCCGAACGATCGTGGTTCTCCAGGGTATACTGGTAGCCGGACACAAACCAGCGGCACGTGCTGGACCCGTTCGCCACCATGTAGCTGGCCTCTTCTTCCTCGATGCGAAGCTTCGCTACCGCCGTGCCTTGATCGATCGTCTCGTGCGGACCCGGGTAGTCAAACAGTTCAAGACTCTTGCTCGCATCGAGATCCACAACCGTGGGCGAATCGGCAAGCAGGCTGGTTGAGGGCGTGGTGAAATTGTAGTCCGTTAACGTGTACTTGCCGGTCCGGAGCTCCTGTTCGATGTGCCAGGACGAAACGACATCCTGATTGTCCACGCCGCCGCCGGTATTATAACTGGCCGTCGACACGTCAGGGCAATTCACAAACGCGGTGGGGGCGTCCGCAAGGACCATGGTATGCTGACCTTGGGTGGTGTGATCGAAGTAATAGAAGATGCCGTTCTCCTCCATGAGCCGCGACACAAAATTAAAGGAAGTCTCGCGGTACTGCACGCAATACTCAAGCGTGGGATAGGTGCCGGTCAGCTTATTCTGGAACTTCGGAAATCCGGAAAATAGGCCGAACACCTGGGTGATGATGTCCGGCACGGCCAGGTTCTGAAAGATGCGGCAATCGGCCTGGCGGGTGAGGAACCAGAGCCAGGGCACTACCTGAGCAGTATAATGGGTGAAATAACGGTCATCGGTGGCCCCCTGGGCAAACCGGCTCACGTATCCGTTGATGTAACGCGGAGTGCCATCAGCGAGCTGAATGGTAATGGTCACGTTCTGCCCTACGATGTCGTTAAAGGTTATTGAATCGTTGCCGTAGGCGAGCAGGTCCAGATCGTAACTGAACATGCGCGAGATCCCTTCGCCGCCCGTCAGACCCTGCAACAGCAGCGCGTCTGTGCCGAGAGGGGTATCAATCGACAGCAGGCGGTTGGCTTGAGTGTAAGAGGACCCTGAGGCTCCCATGATCCTGTCCTTCCTTGAATTCTAAGAGGCTCCAGCCGCCGGTGACACAGGCGCCCGCAATACGCCGAGCAAGCCATCCGGCTTTTTTTTCCCGGGCGGCGCAGGCCGGGCATCGATGATCAGGAACCCCGGCGCGGCAGTCATCGGGGCACCTCCCACAAAAAATAGAAATTCTACTTCCTCTGAAAGGACATGTTCGAGACTTCCGTTGTAGCATCGGTCCCGTCATGTCTCATATCGCCCGGCCAGGGAGATGTGCGAACCTAGGCGAGACCATACTCGAAATTCCCGTCGCTATCGATGCCCACATGCACCGAGGTCATACCCTTACCTTCAGCCATATTGCCCAGCAATTGCCGCGAAATCTCGGGCAACAACGTATTGGTCAAAATATTGTCCACGTTGCGTGCGCCGCTTTCAACTTCGGTGCAGCGCTTGGCCACTTCGTTAACTAAGGCGTCGTCGTAAGTCAGCTCGATCTTGTGGTTCTCGCGGATTCGCCGTTTTATCCTGCCCAGCTTCAAGTTGATGATCAGCTTCATGCTCTCATCTCGAATCGGCAGGTAGGGGATGATCACCATGCGGCCAAGGAAGGCGGGCTTGAATATCTTGTTCAGTTCCGGCTTCAGCGCCTTCACCAGGCCGTCGGGGCTGGGCATCGTCTCCGGGTCGGCGCAGAGCTTCGCCATCGTATCGGTGCCCGCGTTCGTGGTGAGGATGATAATGGTATTCTTGAAATCGATTTCGCGGCCCTCGCCGTCTTCCATATGGCCCTTGTCGAACACCTGGTAGAAAAGCTCCAACACGTCGGGATGCGCTTTTTCTACCTCGTCCAGCAGCACCACGGAGTAAGGCCGGCGGCGGACGGCCTCCGTCAGTACGCCGCCCTCACCGTATCCGACGTACCCGGGGGGGGAGCCCTTCAAAGTTGATACGGTGTGGGCTTCCTGGAATTCCGACATGTTGATGGTGATGAGGTTGTGCTCGCCGCCGTAGAGCAAGTCGGAGAGTGCCAGGGCGCTTTCGGTCTTACCGACTCCGCTCGGACCCACCAGCATAAAGACGCCGATCGGCTTGTTGGGGTCGTCGAGCCGGGCACGGGAGGTGGAAATGCGTTGGCTGATAAGTTCCAGCGCGTGCAACTGCCCGATCACCCGTTGACCGAGGAGGGAAGGCAGGGAAAGGACCGTGGTGATCTCGTCCTTCATCATTTTTCCCGCCGGAATTCCGGTCCATGCCGAAATGACTTCGCCCACAATTTGACCGTCGACGGCTACCCGGATCATCGGTGTTTCGCCCTGGAGGGCGGCGAGTTCCGCCTCAGCCTTGGCGAGTTCAGTGCGCAAAGCGCCGGGATCAACCTTGGGTGCTGGAGCTTCGGCGGTGGCCGTTGCGGTGGCAGCCGCGGCCGGGCCGTCACCCGCGGCGGCTGTCGCCCCGGCGGGGGCGGCCGCGGCAGGCTGGGGTGGGGCGCCCGCGCTCGCAGGGGCACTTCCACCTTCGAGTTGCGTGCGGATCTCGCGAATCCGCGTTACCAAGCCACTCTCTTTTTCGAAGCGCGAGCGCAACCCAGACAAGCGCGACTCGGTTTCGGCCTTCTTCAGAGCAATCTCCGCCAACCTTTCACGATGGTCTGTTCCCACGGCCGCCTCACGCCCCAGGATGCGCTGCTGGACGGCAAGGTCATCGATTAACCGGACACAATCTTCGATGGCGGGGGGGGTGGCGCTTTGTCCCAAAGCCAGGCGCGCGCAGGCGGTGTCCAGCACACTGACGGCCTTATCCGGAAGCTGGCGTCCGGCTAGATAGCGGTGCGACAAGTGGACGGCCGCAGTTAGTCCCTCATCCAGAATTCGCACCTTGTGGTGTTTCTCCAGAGAAGGAACGATGCCGCGCATCATCACCATGCATTGAGTCTCGATGGGCTCCTCGACCTTTACCACCTGGAACCGCCGCGCGAGCGCCGGGTCCTTTTCGAAATACTTCTTGTACTCGGACCACGTCGTAGCGGCAATGGTTCGCAGCTCGCCGCGAGCTAAGGCGGGCTTCAATAGATTGGCGGCATCGCCCTGACCGGCCTGCCCGCCGGCGCCGATCATCGTGTGCGCCTCGTCGATGAACAAGATGATGGGTAGGGGCGAGGCTTTGACTTCCTCGATCAGGCCCTTCAGCCGGTTTTCGAATTCACCCTTGATTCCTGCCCCGGCCTGGAGCAGAGCCAAGTCCAGAGTCCGTACCGTAACGTTCCGAAGCGGGGGGGGCACGTCACCCTGGGCGACGCGCAAGGCAAAACCCTCGACAACCGCGGTCTTACCCACCCCAGCTTCCCCGGTGAGGATGGGGTTATTCTGCCTGCGCCGCATGAGGATGTCGACCACCTGGCGGATTTCGAAGTCGCGCCCCAGCACCGGATCGACTTTCCCCGTTTTGGCCTTCTCGGTGAGGTTGACGGTGTACTGGTCCAGGTTGGGAGTCTTGCCGCCCGCTTTCGGTCCTGCGGGGGGGGCACCAGCTCCGGCAGCCGCGGCCACCGCCGCCAGGGTCTCCTCGCTTGAACTTGCCACTATCGTCAAGAAATCTTTGCGCAACACTTCCGGCTGAATCTTCTGAAACTCGCGGCTAACGTCGCGCATCAGCCTTACTAGTTCGTCGTTGGTCACCAGGGCGAGGATGGTGAAGCCGGTGCGAACCTGCCCGGCTCCGTAGTCAATCGAGCCGAGGGTCCAGGCCTCCGTCATCATCTTGATCAGGGTTGGGCTGAGCGCCGGCGTGCGAGCGTTGCCAGACTTCAAGCGGTCAAGTGCCCGAGCGAGCTCACCCGAGAATCTTGACCCGTCAATCTCGAAATGTTTGAAAATCGACGCGGCGTCGTTATTTGAGGAGTCGAGCAGCTTCACCAGGTAATGTTCAACCTCAATATCGTAATGAGTGCGTGCCAGGCAGAATCCTGCGGCCGCCTCGAGCGCACCTCGAGTTGTGTCGTTGAGTTTTCCAATCAATGCCTTCAGGTTCACGGTCGTCCCCCTTCCGCCGTCTCCAACGCGAGTACGGTATCATCCGGGTCCCGTCCCATGGGCGCGGACTTTACCCATGACACCCACCCAAGTCGCGGGCCGGCTGCCTCATCCGTCCCCAGCTCGCAGACCGGGACCATCTCACGTTCGAGGACCAGCTTAACATCAAAATCGAATTCCTCGTTTGAAAAGAACCGCACCCATGCTCGTAAGGGTCCCCAGCATGAGCCATCGGGTAGGAAGTCCCGATACCGTTCGATACTTAGCGGCCCCAGGACGATACGGACCCTGGACTGTTGGTTCCAGATTTCGTCGCCGACCACGGCGCCGAAACCCAGCTTCTCGCTATCGCTCGCACCCTCGGACAGGCAGCACTGGGTCTCTGTATCCAAGCGATACCAGCCTCCGGAAGACTGCTCGATCTCGACCGGCACCTCAAAGTAATCGGCGAGAATCTGCTGTAAGGCCTGGGCCGAGCGTGGGCGCTGCCCCAGCAGGCCGGAATAATAGAGGATGGCATCATCCGGGATGGCCTGGCGATCCTGCAAGCCGTCCGTCCCTAGCCCCACCAAGCTGAGGAGCTGGCGAGAAAAGCGATTTCGCTCGCCTCGCTCGTAGGCGACGTCGAAGCGATACTTTCTCCAAGCCTGATAGAAAAGAGAAATGATGCGGTGGTTGAAAATGTCGAGGAAATCGCGAGGTGACGTGTCGTAAGCTCGCAACCTTTCGATGAGCAGGGTCGTGTAAGGATTGGGCAGCACGCCCTCGGGGCCTGTCAGGCCCATGAAATTTACGGTCATGCGCGCCGGCCCATTCTCGGGCCAGTCCAATGCCTGAATCTGGCTGGCCGGGAACGCCAATGATGCTTGAGCGCCAAAGTGCGCCACCTCATCGGCTGGGGGCTCAAACTTGCCGACGGACGTGCGCCCGGGGAAAAGCCTTTCCAACAGCCGCACCGCCTGGAAGAAATCAAAGCGGAACGGCTCCCGGCGAAGCTTCACGCCCACTGCGGACGCAGCTAAATCAAGATTGAGTGTCCGGCTCTCGGTGGCCACTCTCCCAAGGGCTCCTTTCGCTGGCGGCTGCGGGCCACCAGTTGGCTGAAACTGTTCATTGATACATAAAGGCCAAGAAAGTTCTCCAGCACGCTGGCAAAAAGGTAAACTCCGACACCGCTGAACTGGTCCTCGTCGAATTCCATTTCGACGCGGGTGCCGCGCGCAAAGCTGACGCCGTGTTCCGAGGTCACGCGGGTGAAGCGCCGCCGGCTATCCAAACCGGTGATTCCGCCAATCTGCTTCTTCACGTCGGGCGAACCGGAAAAATCGTAGAGCTCGAGAATCTTCTGCAAGGCTTCCTTACCCTCGTCAACCAGCGACAGATAATTGAGTGAGAGGTGCGAAATCAGGTACCAGAGAGCCTTCCCTTCCAAGGGAGGACGCAGCGTTGGGCTGGGCTTGTGCAGCGCCACAATGCGCTTTATGGCTGCTTCGCCCGCCATCTCGAAATCGCCGCTCTCGCTCCCAAACGGCAGCCGGGCGACGAGATCCCGATTGGTGCAGGTGCATCGCACCGTGACAGAATCGTAGTCGAGTTGCAGCGGTCGATCCGAAAGGTCGACCAGCGACAGAAAGACCTCCGTCCCCTCATCGCCCTTACGCGTGGAAGGCCGGCGGCTGGCATACCAGTATGCTGGGTTCGAATCTTGCACGGTGTGCCGCTGGGAATAGAGGGGCTGATAAGTGATCGTCTGATGGGTTTCGGGGTCGATACTGACAACCTCATCCACGGAGTAGACCTCCATGGTCCGGCGCCGCCGCGCATCGGGCACGACCGGGTATTGGTAGCGGGTCTGGTCGACGAGGATCGGCTCGGCGGTCTGCGCAAACAGGTTGATGACGGGTGTGCATCCCAAACGCAAAGTCTTGGCATCCACGGCGACTTGGAGACGATGATGGCGGTCGTTGTGCTCAAAAGATTCGATCAGGAATAAAATC
Organism: Terriglobia bacterium; assembly: GCA_049519635.1. Classification (GTDB taxonomy): domain Bacteria; phylum Acidobacteriota; class Terriglobia; order UBA7540; family UBA7540; genus Bog-366. The sequence goes on from JBEKQO010000004.1 coordinate 38,857, forward strand.
TCCGCCTTGGATTTGAGTCCGGCCCTTGGCAGCTCGGATAGGCCGTTGAGCGCCAGGAAAAAAAACTTCTCCGGGAAGGCGAAGTACTCCTGCAGCAGCCGGTAGCCCACAAACGAGCGCCGCGGATAGGGCAGCACCGCCTCGTCTTCTCCGAAACCCATCGGGCGCAGATTCTGGACTGGCAACTCATGCGGTTGAGCCTTGGGGTTCGCCGGGTCGCGCACGATTATGCGAGTGCAGTTTCGACAAAGTAGTTCGTAAAGGGCATGGATAACCGCGCCTTCCCCGTTCAGGTAGAAGGCGAGATTTTCCATGTCCAGCTTGTCAAAAGTGATATCCGAAAAACACTCGAGCTCCACGCGCAGGACAGCGGCCTCGGACGCGCGCAGCGACGGGCTGAGGCGATCCGGTGTCAGCCATTGCGCCTGCGATATCTTCACGGGCCACAATGTGGCGTCGTAGCAGGTTCGAAACTTGCACGGGACTCCCTCGACAGGCCGGGAATAGAGCACGGTTCCTTTGGGAATCCGCAGGCTGCTCGTCAGCTTGCCGCGCTCCGGGTCGGTGTGAAACTCGGCGACGGACATCGAGGGTATGGGGCGCAGGTAATGAGGATATAGAATGTTGAGTAGAGCTTCGGTGATCTGAGGAAAATCGTCGTCGATGCGCAGGTGGACCCGCGCCGCCAGCAGGGCAAAGCCCTCCAGCATCCGCTCCGCGTGGGGATCCCCACAACGGTCCGGCTCCAGCACCAGCCGCGCGGCGATCTTCGGGTGCTTTTCCGCGAATTCCGCTCCCATCTGGCGCAGGAACGTAAGTTCGCTTTCGTAATAGTTCCTCAGCTCATCGCGCACCGTCTTCTCCCTTGACCTCGTACTCCCCCTTGCCGATTTCGAGCACGGTGTCGAAGCGGACTGGCTCCGGCGCCGGATCGACGTTCAGCAACCCCTCGATGACGAAGCGCAGACTATGCGCACTATTGCCCATCGCTTCCATTCTCACTTTCACGCGTTTCAGCCGTGGCTCAAAGATGCCGATGGCCGTCTCCATCTCCTTCACCAGATCGCTTTGATCCTGGGGCGAGTTCACCGACCTGGACGAGACATCCTCAAACCCGTAATGGTAAACCGAGCGGACTGTCTCGCGGGCGGAGTCCGGAGACGGATCGATGGTCCTCCTTGTATTGAGCAGCCACTCAAGGTCGCGCTTGAGCGCGGCCTTGAGCGAGCGCATTGATTGGGTGCGCGTCAAAGGCACCTCGGCGCTGTGCTTCGGGTCATCATCAATCAGGCGGTCGAGCACGGAGAGCGTGACGGGCCCGCTGGCGTCGCGTCCGGCCATGGCTTACTTTCCATCCCCCAGCGCCTGAGCAGGGTCGAGGCGGCAGATCCGTTCGAAGAGTTTCTGCCGCTGGCCGGCGTCGCTTTGGAGTCTCTGGCTGAGCTTCATAATAATCGTCAGGGTGTTGGCGACCAGGGTGGGATCCTCCCAATCGTCGAGCTTGTGCGTCTCAATCGCGGCCGCCAGATCATCCAAAACAAGCTGGGCAATGTTCAGACGGTTCGTGGAAACACACATTTCAACCATTTGCACCCTGCGCCGGAATCGCTCCCGCCCGGAACGCTGCCGCGCGATATCTTTATTAAGGATGTCGAAAGCCTTTCGCTCTTGTCCTTCGCGCAAGGCCTGTTGCGCCGCCACGTACAGGTCGGCGGGCTGGCTCGGCCATCGGAAAACCGGCCCGTCCACCGCCCCTCCCGCGCCGCCGGAAGGCTCGGCGGAGGCAGGCGGAGGCGGACTCTCAGGGGCAAGAGACTTTAGCCAGGCGCGCGTATCCGCATTGGCCGCAGCGGTATCATCCATCAGGGTGACGTCGAGCAGTTGCGGAATGTCGGTGATCAGGGCTTTCAGCTCCGCACGAATGGCTCGGGCGATAGCCTCGTAATCGCTCCCCAGGGCTTCGCAGGCTTCGACTACCATCCGCTGGAGATCCAGCCAAGCACGGCTACAAGGAAGCGCCATGGCGTTTTCCGCGGCATCGAGCAGGTCGGCCCACTTCTTATCGAGCGCCAAGCGCTTCAAATGCGTCCGAAGCTCGGTGGGGGGCGCTTCAAGCTGGGTGGGATCGGAGCGATCGATGGCGGCGCGCAATTCGCCCCAGCGCAGCCCGCGCAGCATCAGGTAGGACGCAGGGCTGCGCGGCTCGCGCCGCCGCAGAAATGCCGCCGCCTCGGCGATCTTGCGGACCGCTTCTAGGCGGTCGGGAGGTTCCGACGAGGTTTCAATCGAGAATACAACGCCGGCGCGCACCGGCCCCGCCACCGCTGATTCACCGGCAGAGCCGGGTACCGCCTCGGTGGCTGACTCGGCTCCTGCCTCGGGTGGCGGCGGCGCCTCGACGGGGTCTGGTTCCTTCTCGCGTTTTTTTTGGAGAAATCCGTGCATGACCGGCCGGATATCTCCCAGCACTGACTCCAGCTTGCCGAAGGAAGGCGACATGTCGCCAAACTTCGCATCGCAGGATGCCTTCAGTTGGGTGACGAGCTTAATGCAGGCGTCAAGATCCTTTTCGCCATTTGCGTAAAAGGCCTTGGGAGTTTCTTCGAAGCACTTATCTATGGATTCAAGCGCGATCCGCCCTTGTTTAATGGCTGTGTCGCGGGCCTTCTTAGCCTCGTCAGTTTTCGCGTCGCTCTCGTGCCCCAGCTTGCGGGCCTCCTGCACGTCCGTAAAGCCATACGGCTCCTTGGCCACGAGGCGAACGCTCTTCAAAGGAATCTCGAGCCTCGTGCCAAGGAACTCCAGCGGGGCAGCCCGCACTTCCATATCGCCGTCTTCAATCTCCGGGTAGAGCGTATCCCAGAATTTCTCCACCAAGCCGTGGCAAAGCGTCAACCCTTCCTTGAGGGCAGTAAAGCCGGATTGCTTCACCCACGCCTCAGTGAGCCAAGCCGCCAGCCACAGGTCCTTGGTCTTCTTGGCGAGGGCTTCTGTGGCGAGTTTGATGACCAAAGGATTGTCCGCTACTTTGCGGTCCTGCTCGGTCATCCCAGGGGGTGGGACAGCTTCCTCGCGCCGGGCTTCCTTGACTGCGTCGTAGAGGGTGTAGCGGAGGTCGGCGCCGCTGGGGTTGGGTCCATCGATAGGGATTAACAGGTCATCAGCAGACGGCATGGTTCGTCAGTCTCCCGCTGGAGCAGGTGTGAACTCCAAGGAGCGCAGGTCGAGGAACGGGATCTCCTCATCATCTACCAGCCACATTTTCTGGCCGAAGGGGACATCCTCATCGTATCCGTCGCGTTGCTCCCACACGGTTGCCCGTCCCAGCCGGACAGCATCATCGGAGTGCTGCCAAGAGAAGGGAGCAAGCGCCGGGAGCAGTACCTCACCGAGCTCAGCACCTTTGAACGACGCAGTCGTGCGAACCGCCGCAGGCATCCAGAGGAGATCTCGCAGGCGTTTGGGAGCCTCGACGCGAACCGAAGCCACGTGCTCAAGGGGAAGCAACAGGTAGGCGCCCGCCGCAAAGAGTTCGAGTCTGGGTCCGATCCTGGGGTCGGCGTCCGAAAAAGAGCCGAACGCCTTGCCGTTGAACGTACCCGTAGGAGCCGACTCGGGTGAGTCGGAGCGCTTGGGAAACTCTCCGCGGGAAAATAGGTCCTGCCGCTGTCGCTCGGCATAAACCGCGCTGCGATAAAGCAGGACTCCTATCTCACTCGATGGTCCCGCTTGACCCAGTACCTCGAGTTGTTTGTCCGCCCGCTCAAACTCTCCCGCGAAACATAAGAGCTCGAAGAGAAATGTTCGGCGGCGCTCGTCCGTCGGATTATCTCGCACTTCAGCACTTAGAGCCTTCAGCGCGTCAGCCAGCTTGCCGGCCCGAAACAGCTCTTGTGAATTCATTTCCGGCTCTCCATTCTTACAAAAGTGCCCCTCCCCGAGCTGAAACTCAGGCCATGACTAGCCAGGATTCACACCCCGCCCGGATGATGTTGGGGGCACCTGGTAAGGGCAAGGCTTTGAGCCCCCCAAAATCGCGGCTGCCATCCTCTGTTCGGCCCACGCCCCGCACAACTTGCGGCTGCAAGCTGTGCGGGGGGTGGGCAAAAAAACAATCATCTGGGACTTGCAAACGGCGGGGTTTTAGCCCCTCCGCTCTAAATCCGCGATAGGAGACCCAACCTAGGCCGAAGCTGCGGCCCTAGCAGCCACTTCAACCCAGGAGGCAAAACCTAAACACACCGAGGCGTCTTCACGGCCCACCCGCCGGTTGGCCGTGAAGACTCTTCCCTCTCGATGTCAGCACCAGAAACTGCCTACAGTATTACGTCGACTGCACTTGCTTGATGTCGTAGGTTGCCTGACCCGCAAGGGTGACCGAGCCGCTCGCCGTATCCTGAGTATAGTATTGGTAATTGATCTTTTCGTACGCAATGCTAAGACTTGCCGGAGGATTTCCCGATGATCCCCCGCCTGTACTGAACGCTTCAATAAAGCAATTGGTCATCGTGATGACGAGATAGGTATAGGGGGTCCCTCCGCCTCCCGTCTTGCGGCCGGTGAAGGTGGTCGTGGCGACGACCGTCCCCTGCACCAGGTTCTTGATGAGTTGGAAGCTGGCAGCTTCCAGCGAGAAGCTGCAATTAAATGACGCCAACGAAGGTTTCCCTGCGGCCAGACCCTTGCCACCGAGAGAGGTAGGATTCGACGCGCCCCAACTCCAACTATCGAGCTCGATATTGTTGGTCATGCCTGAAGCTTGCGATTCCCCATTCACACCTGCAAGCAGAACATAGTAATCACTGGGCATTGCTAATTCCTCCTTTTCACCGAGTTGAATGAACGGGTCGCCGGCACGAACGCAGCTTGCCGAAAATCCCGTCAGAACAAGAAACTGAGAATCACCTCTTCGCCGGTTCCGGCAAGTCCGCAACCAGGCGGAGAGAAACACTGATCTCGTCCAACTGGAAGTGCGGGCGAAGATAACTGATCGCCCGATAGCAGCCAGGCTTGCCCTTGATCTCCTCTACGTCCACACGCGCTTCCCGCAAGGGAAATTGGGCTTTAGTGGCCTGATCGGCCTTGTCATCCTGGGTCACGTACTGGTTAATCCAGCGATTCAGGAAGCGCCAGCAGTCGTCCCGTGACAAGAAACTGCCGATCTTATCCCGCATCATCGACTTGAGGTAATGAGCGAACCGGCAAGTGGCCATCATGTACGGCAGTTGCGCCGATAGGCGGGCGTTGGCGGTGGCCGCATCGCTGTCGTAGACTTTGGGTTTATTACAGGATTGTATGCTGAAAAACGCCGCCTTATCCGTGCCTTTGCAATGAACCAGCGGCACCAGGCCCTGGTCTGCCAGTTCCTTTTCGCGCCGGTCAGTGATCGCGACTTCGGTGGGGCACTTCAGCGCCACATCACCCTCGTCGGTACGGAAGGTGTGAGACGGGAGACCTTCCACCAACCCGCCACCCTCAACACCCCGGATAGCTGTACACCAGGCGTACTGCGAGAAAGCATTCGTCATCCTGGCGCCGAGCGCATAGGCGGCATTTCCCCAAAGGTACTTGTTGTGGTCCGTCCCGTCCACCCCTTCTTCATAGTTAAAGCCCTCTACGGGCTTGGTCGCAGCGCCATACGGCAGGCGCATCAAGACGCGGGGGCAAGTGAGGCAGACGTACTTTGAGTCTTCGCTTTGCCGGAAAGACTTCCATTTGGCGTACTCGGTGCTGTCGAAAATTTTGCCGATATCGCGGGGCGCATCGAGGGAGGTGAAGCTGGGCATGTTCAGCAGTTCCGGGGAGGCTGCGGAAAGGAACGGAGCGTGCGCTCCGGCCGCCACCTGCGAAACTTTTTCCAGCAACTCCAGGTCCTCCGGGTGCTTGCTGAATTCATAGTCACCAATTATGGCGCCGAACGGTTGGCCTCCGAAGATGCCGAATTCATCCTCGTACACCTTCTTGAAGAGCGCGCTTTGGTCGAATTCAGCGGCCTTTTGCAAATCGCGCAGCAGGTCCTTCTTCGAGACGTTCAGAATGCGGATTTTGAGCATGGTGCTGGTTTCCGACTGGTCCATCAAGTATCGCAAACCCCGCCACGTGCCCTCGAGCTTCTGGAGTTGGGGGTGGTGCATAACTTCGTTCAACTGAAGCGAAATAAGATGGTCAATTTGGGCGACGCGCTGCGTGATCATCTGGTCGGCGTCGCGGCCCAACGTCATGGACCCGTCGAGCACCTGGCCGACGAATTCCTTAATGAGGCTCTTTCCCCGTTCACGTGCGCTCGTGTCGCTGAACCGCCCCTGTTCAACAATTTGATCGAGTAGACTGGCTTCCGTGGTCTGTTCCACCGCTGCCGGTGCGGCAGCAGCCTTTTCTAACTCAGCCATTGGACTCCTCCTTCTCGCCGATCTCGGACTTCAACTTGTTCAGCTTCTCCGTTTTGCCCACGGCTTCCAGCAAAGCCTCATCGAGTTTATCGTTGGTTTGCAGCGTGCCCTTCAAGTCGTTCAGGCGCGTTCTGAGCTCCAACAATTCCCGCAGGGGTTTCACCTGGCGGGCTACCTGCTCGGGCTCGAAATCTTCCAAGCTCTTGAAGTGCAGGTCCACCTTGAGTTGACCGGCGTTGGAATCGTCACTCAGCTTGTTTTCCACCGCAAACGAAAGGTGCGGCTTCATACTTTCGAGAACTGAATCGAAGTTGTCTGGCGTGACTTCGACAAACCGTCGATCCTTAAGTTTGGGCAGCGGCTGTTCCGGCTGGCCCGTGAAATCCCCCAGTACACCCATAACAAAGGGTAACTCCTTCTTCTCGATGGCGTCGCCCACTTCCACGTCGTAAGTCACATGCACGCGCGGCGGACGCACTCTCCCTAATTTTTTTTGGATGCTGTCGCTTGGCATAGGTACAAGCCCTCCGTGAAATGCTTTCGTGTAATGCTGTAATGCGTATCTTATCAAATACCACAGCAAATCACCCTTGTCAAGAACTATGCGGTAAATGGTCAATATTGATTTAGAGGTTGTATTATGCCGCCGTTTGGCCAGGTAAACTCGCTGCTGCAACATCAAATTTGCTTGGAAACGGTGCGCTACTGTTTACTTATAGGTTCTTTGGACGCTAATTGGCACTTGGGTCCTGGGGGGCCCACGTTTTGCAAGTAGCGGGGGTGAGGGGGCACTCGGGACCAGATGGATGAATAATTTCCTCCAACCTTCTATGTGGCCGTTATCGGGGCCAGTGTAGTGTCCATAAAATACATGGAAAACCCTTTGGCTCCAGCCCCGGCATCATGCCGGTAAATGCCGCCAAGATGGTGGCGCTCCGTTGCCCACCCTATTGCTGGACACGGCGCTAACAAATCCTGAGTTTCCGTATCTTCTCAATCAAACCACTCGTCGAATACCACTCCGCCAACGGAATTACCACCACCTTCCCTCCGGTATCTTCGACTTCCGCCCGGCCCACGATGGTCTCCGGCGTCCAGTCGCCGCCCTTGACGAGCACATTGGGCATGATGGCCTTGATAAGATTGAGTGGTGTAAGTTCGTCGAAAATAACGACGTAATCCACTGCGGCGAGTCCGGCCAGCATTTCGGCGCGTTCGGACTCGGGAATGATAGGCCGCTCAGGTCCCTTGAGCTCGCGCACGCTGCGGTCGCTGTTGAGGCCGACAATGAGAGTATCGCCGAGGCGTTTGGCCCGTTCGAGCAAGCGCAAGTGTCCCACGTGCAGGAGGTCGAAGCAGCCGTTGGTGAAGACAATCTGGAGGTCTACCCTTGGTCGGCGGGAACGGATGGAGCGGCAGATATCGACTGCGATATGGAGATCAACGACCTTGCTGTTGTTCATCGACTTTCTCCAATTGTTAGGACCGATCGGGAACGGTGAACTCGAACCCGGACTCCCACGGCACCCATTCCGCGTAGCATGGTTTCCCTCTCGACGACCGGCGAATAGCTTCCCCAAATCGATCTGGAACTCCGCGCGAAAGCAGGTTCACGGACCTCAACTCATCTCGCAACCACTCCAACATAGCTATAATAGATGACTTAGGCAGGGGGAAAGGTGCCAACGCTAGGGATTCAGCTTGAGGGTGTAGCGCGAGTTTACTGCGCCAATTGGCGGCGTGAAGCCGCCTCTACACTAAACTGTACCGCTTCCGTGCCAATGATTGAATTTAGAGGCCGTCAGGAAGTATGCTATCACTCGGTTGAAATTTTAAAACCGAAATCCTGGCAAAGCCGGCCGAACCGCATGCGGGCCATCGAGGTCATACAGTGTCGGGCGCAGTATCTTCTCAGCACCGCCTCCAAAAGCTTCTCAAGAAGGGAATGAAGCATCGTCGGGAGGGTCGAATTGAGCTTGCCGAGTCGTGCTACCGCAAGATTTTGAAGGTTGACCCAACATCTCCCGAGGCGCGAGAGATGTTGCGCTTACTGGAAGCGAAAGCAGACCCGGCGCAAGAGTCAGTCCAGTCGCTCAGTGCAACCCTCTCCGATGACCTGCGTACGCTGAACAATCGCGCAAGTGCATACATTGCCGAGGGCAAGATTCAGCCGGCGATCGATTGTTTACGGCGTGTCGTGGAGCTTCGCCCCAACTCTGCCCAAGCCCACCAGAATCTCGGCGAGGCGCAGGAACGGCTGGGGGACCTCCAAGCCGCTGCGAGCTCCTATCAGCGTGCAGTCGCCCTCAAGCCTGATTCTCCCGAGCTTCTCTGCCACCTGGCAAGGGTTCTTTATCAAGGAGGCGCCCTCCAACCGGCCGCCGAGTTGTACCAGCGCGCCTTGGCGCTCGATCCGAAAAGGTACGAGATCTACAACGACCTCGGTCTCGTTCTTACAAATCTCGGCAACTTTGGGGCGGCTGTCGAAGTCTTCCGGCGTTCCCTCAGGCTTAATCCCCGCTCGGCAAAAACCATTGCCGGCCTCGGATATCTTTTCGAATGTAAAGGCGATTTGATCTCTGCGGCGGACGCGTACCGCGATGCTATAAAGCTAGACCCTGCGCTTCATGCCGCCTATGCTGATTTGGGATTCGTTCTTTACGGGCTGGGCGAGCTGGCCGAAGCTTCCGATTGCTTTCATCGCCTGCGAGCACTGCGGCCGGACTCCGCCGAGGCAACTGTCAATCTGGGACTTATCCATCTGCTGCAAGGCGATCTGCCGGCAGGCTGGGCCGAATATGAATCCCGCTGGAAGGTCGGGGTTGGCGATGACCGAAGCTTCGTCCAACGCCGATGGAAAGGCGAGCCGCTCGGGGGTGTGCGCATCCTGCTTTATGCCGAACAAGGTTTCGGGGACACCCTGCAGTTCGTGCGCTATGTTCCGCTGGTCGCAGCTCGCGGCGGAAAGGTCGTGCTGGAAGTTCAGCCGCAATTACGTCGTCTGCTTTCGGGAACCGACGGTGCGACGGAAGTGGTGAGCCGCGGCGAGACGCTGCCGGAGTTCGCCTGGCAGTGCTCCCTGCTCAGCCTGCCTTTGGCCTTCAGAACGGAATTGAATTCGATCCCGGCAAGAGTCCCTTATGTCTATCCTGACCCGGCACTGGTGGAGGTCTGGCGACACCGGCTCGAGGGGAATACGCGGCGCATCGGGCTGGCGTGGGGAGGTAACCCTAGCCACCATCGCGATCGCTTACGTTCAATTCCACTGGAACACCTTGCACCTCTGATGAAGGTGGCCGGCACAACCTTTTACTCATTACAGTTGGGCCCGGGCAGCGAACAGGTGAAGCAAATGCCGCCGGATGTGCGATTAATCGATCTTTCGGCGGAGTTGAAAGATTTTGCCGACACCGCGGCGATTGTCGCCAACCTCGACCTGGTGATTTCCATCGACAGCAGCGTTGCGCATCTTGCCGGCGCCATGGATAAACCTCTTTGGATCATGCTGAACAAAGGTTGCGATTGGCGCTGGTTTTTGGGACGCGAGGATAGTCCCTGGTATCCCACGGCACGGCTGTTTCGCCAAACCACTGCCGGGGGGTGGCAGGAGGTGGTGAATCTTATCGAACAAGCGCTTCGGCAGTAACTGTCATGAAGGCAAGCCGCTGGCGAGCTGGCGCAGACTTGCAGGTTCTTCGCCTGTCTGCGATTTCCCGCACTCGCAGACCTCACAAAGCACATGTATGCGCCAGCCCGGATTCGAGCGGACTCTCTGCCTTCCGCCTACTGCCTCGTTTCCTTGTTGCAGGAAGCACCCGCCCTCCAACCGCTAGAAATCGCTGTGGCCCCCCATCAAAGCCGTCGCACCTGAGGTCTCGGCAATTAAGCCGCCGACTCCCTGGACGGATCATCTGATTCCATCTTATGGCATATCTCCTTATTCTGGTGAAGTCTCAGTGCTCTTGTCCTGTTGAGCATAAGACGGGTTCCGCGTGGTATATTGTGGAGTTGCCTTATCTTGGCCCGGGGGTCTCTCGATGACGGATGAAAGCTGGGGCACGAAACGGCTGATCGTGCTGCGGCGTGTGACTCGCGCGATAGCTGACCTTCTTCACGGACAGTTGAAAGATTACCTTTCGGCCTTGGCTCCTTTGTTTCGCCCGGCGAGTATACTGGGCGAATACGTTCAAGGCGGCTCCAAGGAAATGTCCGCGGCGGCGATCAAGGCTTTTCAGGAATTGCAGAGCGTCTACGGAGCGGCCGCTAGCTCCAAGCCTTTCGGTCTGTCGAAGGATTTGAAGTCGCCGCTGGAGATCGCCCGGTCGTCCCTTGAGCTGAACAAGATGGACTACCCTTACACCCTGAAATCCGGTGGCGAGACGAAGTCGATAACGATCAGTGCGCCGCTCAAGTGGCAACTGACGTACGCTGATTTCACCCCGAGCCGCCTGAAGCAGCTTCTCGCCGATCCCAATCGCACGGACTCCGACGCGTCGCGATTCGTCTTGCACTATTCGGTCTTGCATGTCGTCATGGCGCGTCAGGCTGGCGCCACCCAGATGCTCGGCGCCCTTCACTATAATCTCAGCTCCGTGCGTATGCCCGAGTTTGGCGAACTACCCATCACCTGTATCGCGTCATCGGTCCCGACCATTCGTCCGCCGGACGAGGTGGTACTTGAAAGCGTCGAAATCTCAGGCCAAAACGCTTTCGAGGAAGTTGTCGATGTGGAGGGCATCGTCAACATTCAGGACCCGTTCAAAGAGCAGTTGATGAACCTCATCAAAACCCACGGTGTCTAGCCCGCGTTGCCGGGTGCAGTCAGCCGCGTTTTGGGACAGTTCACACGCGAACCCAATACGATGCTGAAAAGCCGTTTTCGAGACGGCTCTTGCCGCGAACCCGCGCCGCTGTGGCGGGGAGGCGCAGACACTACAAGGCAGATGTCTGCGCCTGCCCGGGTTCATTGTGCTGTCCATCCACCGTCGATCACGATGTCGGTACCGGTAATAAAACCTGAGACGTCAGAACTCAGGAACACGGCCAATGCTCCAATCTCCTCCAATTTGCCCCAACGGCCTAATGGAATCCTGGCATTGAAGTCAGCCAATTGCACGGGGTCCTGCATTACAATGCGGGCGATTTCCGTGGCAAATGGCCCTGGACTGATGGCATTGGCCGTGATGTTGTAAGGGGCTAACTCCAGCGCCAGGGCTTTGGTCATGCCAAGCACGGCAAACTTGCTCCCGCTGTAAGCCGCGCGCTGGGGCAACGAGACGTGCGCCATGGTGGAGGCCACGTTGATAATGCGGCCGAATTTCTTTTCGATCATGCCCGGCACGAAGGCGCGAGTGCAAAGAAAAGGGCCGTCAACGTTCGTGGACATCACGCGGCGCCACTCCTCCAGGGTGTACTCGTGCAGCCGCCGGCGGATATTGATGCCCGCGTTGTTGATGAGAATGTCGGGAACGCCGGCTTCCCGGTGGACTTCACCCGCGACCCTTGCCACGTCTTCTTCCTTGCTGACATCGCCGACAAAGACATAAGCCTTGCCGCCGCGCGCCACGATTTCCGCCCGCACGACCTCCAGCAGGTCGCCGCTACGAGCCACCATAGCCACCGTGGCCCCCGCCTCCGCCAACGCTTCCGCCATCTGCTTGCCCAAGCCCTTGCTGGCGCCTGTAACCACCACCATCCGTCCGTCGAGCCGCTGATTCATCATCGTTTCCTCCCTCCCACAGGAAATGTAACACAAGCCGGTGGGCAGGGCATATTCTCTACGTGGTGGGCGTGCGAAGCTTTGTATCCGTACTCAAGCTGTAGCGGCGGGCTGGCGCAGACTTGCAGGTTCTTCGCCTGTCTGCGATTTCCCGCACTCGCAGACCTCACAAAGCACATGTATGCGCCAGCCCTGCCGTTGATCCCCAAAACCGGCAGGAATAGACCGCCGCTACAGATCGACGTTTTCACACGCATTCTTCCGCCCCAATTTGTGCGGTCGGCCCCTGCTGCCCTCCTCCGCTTTCTGCCTTCTGCCCTGGAGAAGCACCGCCCTTCTTTCCCATTCGTGAGAAATTTGCGCTAAACCGCTGCGCAGGTACCTCAATTCGCATATAATGACCCGCGCCGGACTCGTCCTCTGGCTTCGCGTGTTATGAGATGTTCCCTCGCAGGAGAGACCTGGCGCCGTGAAAATCATCGTTTGCATCAAACAAGTTCCCGCCCGGGATTCCGTGCTGCGCCTGAATTCCGCGGCCACCTGGGTACAGGAAACCGATCTCAGCTTTGAAGTCAATGAGCCGGATATTTTCGCGCTGGAGGAGGGCCTGCGCCTGAAGGAGAAGCATGGCGGCGAGGTAGTGCTCGCCACGCTGGGCCCGGCGCGCGCGCAGCAAGCGGTTAAAGAGGCCCTGGCCAAAGGCGCTGACCGCGCGCTGCATCTCGACGACCCCGCCTTCGCCACGCTCGATGCTTTCGGCATCGCGCGCGCTCTGGGCAAGGCAATCGAAAAAGAGAAGCCCGACATTGTTCTGACCGGATTGCAGTCCGATGATTTCGGTGCCGCCCAGACCGGTGTGGTGCTGGCGGAATTTCTTGGCCTGCCGCACTCCACGATCATCATGGAGATTCAAGCGGAGGGCGGCGCGGTGCGTGTAAAGCGTGAATTGGAGGGCGGGTGGTTCCAGTGGATCTGCTTGCCGCTGCCCGCCGTAATTACCATTCAATCCGGCATTAACAAGCCGCGTTACGCCACGCTAAAAGGCATCATGGCGGCGAAGAAAAAGCCCGTGGAGAGACTGAGCGCGGCGGACCTGGGCCTGACCGCCGAGGACTTGGCCCCGCGCCAACGCATCGCCAGAGTCTATACCCCGGTGAAAGCTGCACAAACGGAGTTTTTGCAAGGTAGTCCCAAAGAAATAGCCACGCGCCTCGTCGATAAACTCAAGAACGATGCGCGGGTTATCTGAAGGCACAAGGAGGTTCACCATGTTTGTTCACATTTGGAGAATGCGAGCTCGCAAGAAGCGCGTTGAGGATTACGAGAAATTCGGACGCCAGGTGACACTCCCCTCGCTCAAGAAAATCGAGGGCTGTCTAGGAGCACACTTTATCAAACTCTTCGAGGCACGCAAGCCGGAATACCTGTGGCTGGTGTTCTGGAGAGACCACAAGGCACTGGAGCAGGCGCGCGCCAATCCGCTTTGGCGCGAACAGATCAAGCGCTTTGAGGCGGGTAAGTACAACAAATCGATTCCAATCCAGCTCGTATGCGAAGCTGTGGAATCCTTCAGTGCGACTCTGGTAAAGCCCAAACGAGCCGCCAAGCCGGCAAAGGCAGTGAAAGCGGCGCCACGCGAGGAGTCCGAACCGGATGGGGCCGCCCTGACGGAGTCGTCCCCCGCGGCCGTCACGGGACCGACCGTGGAAGGGGAGTAAGTTGTTGCCCTAAGCCCGTGGCCCTCTCTCCCTAGGCGTTAACCTAACGGCTAAGGGCGTCCGAAAGGCCGCCTGGGCGGGCAGGATTATTGCACTGCTCACGCGGGTTCGCACCATGCCAAAGCCATTAAGGAACGTCTCGTAATTATTTTTTCGCAACTCCGGCGGATAAGCCGGCAGGATTCATACTATGGCTAATCACATTTTGGTTTTTGCAGAGCACCAGGGCGGCAAACTAACCCGGCCTACCTGGGAAGCGCTGGCGGCCGGCCAGCACCTTGCCCAAGGGTTGGGGACCACTGTCACTGCCGTGCTCTTAGGAAGCAATCTCGCGTCGCTCGGGGCGGACCTTGCCGCCGCCGCGGTTCAAGAAGTCTTGACGGTTGACTCACCTCTGCTCGCAGAGTACACGGCGGACGGCTATACGCTCGCCCTGCGCACGGTGATCGAGCAGCAGAAACCGCGCTTCGTAGTCTTCAGCCACACTTATCAGGTGCGCGACTTCGCGCCCAAGCTGGCGGCGTCGCTCAATCGCGGCTTCGTGAGCGACTGCCTGGGCTATCGGAATGAGGAGGGAAAGCTTATCTTCGTTCGGCAGATTTTCCAGGGGAAGTATTGCGCTAACGTCGAGTTGGTGGGCGAAGCGCCCTACTTTGTCTCGTTTCAGGCTGCGGCGTTTCGGGAGGATTCGGTTCAGCGCGGTTCGACTGCGGCCATCATCACACCCGTGGCCGTGGAACTAGCCGCGGGCTCTATTCGCGCCAAACCTGGCGAGCGCTTCCGTGAAGCTAAGCAGGCCGTGGACTTGACCCAAGCGGAACTAATCGTCGCCGTGGGTCGAGGAATTAAAGCTCCAGAAAACGTTGCTCTCGCCCAAAAGCTGGCCGACGCCTTGGGCGCGGAGCTTGGCGCCTCGCGGCCCATCTGCGACAGCGGTTGGTTGCCCATGGACCGCCAAATCGGGAGCTCCGGACAAACTGTTGCGCCCAAGCTCTACGTGGCGTTGGGAATTTCCGGCGCCATTCAGCACATGGTGGGCATGAAGGGCTCAAACACGGTCGTGGCGATCAACAAGGATATGGAAGCGCCCATCTTCGAAATCGCCACTTACGGAATCGTCGGCGACCTCTTTGAAATCGTTCCCCCATTGATTGAGGAAATCAAGAAGGCGAAAGCATAAGACGGGCTGCTTGACGGGCGGGCGCAGACTTGTTTTGCAGATCCTCGGCTTATCCCTATTTACTACGAAGACCCGCGGACCTAAACAACAGGTCCGCGCTCGCTTCAATCGAGATCTAAACTATCGACTAGCCACCCCCCTTTTGGTTAACTTCTTTCTATGGTATCCTCCGCCCATGTCTGACCCGAACCTTTCCAAAACTCCTCCCCAGTTCAGGACGGCCGAATATTCCGGGCAACCCGGGAGCGACCGTTGCAAGTTTTGCAACCAGCCCATCACGGGAAGTTATTTTCGCGTGAATAGGTCCACGGCCTGCGCCACCTGCGTGGAGCAGGTAAAGCTCAAAATACCCAAGGATAATCATGCGGTGTTCACGCGTGGACTGCTTTTTGGAGTGGGCGGCGCCATCCTGGGACTGATCCTCTACGCTGTTTTCGGGATCGTTACGGGATGGATGATCGCATACGTTTCATTGGCCGTGGGATGGATCGTGGGCAAGGCCATGATGATGGGATCAGGGGGAATCGGTGGGCGGCGATATCAGATTGCCGCTGTGATTTTGACCTACGCGGCGGTCTCGGTTGCCGCCATTCCGATCGGCATTTCGCAATCGTCTAAAGCACGCACGAGAACTTCCATGGAACAATCCCGATCTGTGCAAAGTCCGGGTGGACAATCTTCCACGGATGTCACCCCGGCGCCAGAACAAAACCCGCCCACGGCAAAGCGTCCCGCAAATTGGGGGCGGGCATTGGTGATGCTGCCGCTCGTCGGATTGGCCTCGCCATTCCTCGAATTGCAAGACCCTTTCCACGGACTGATCGGCTTGGTAATCCTTTTCGTGGGAATGCAGTTTGCTTGGAAGATCACTCGAGGGATCTCTCTCCAAATCCTCGGACCGTTCAAGTTGCCCACGCCCCCGGCGGGACAACCGAGTATCGGCTAGCTGTGTCCTCCATCATCAATCCATCATCGCAATTCTGCTCAGGCTGTTCGGGCGAGCTACCTCCAGCGGCTCTGGAGTGCCCGCAATGCCACGCCCTCGTGCACGCCGAGGCGCTCGAGCGAATGGCCTCGCAAGCCCGGGGGTTGGAAAGTCAAAGCAAACCCTTGGAAGCCCGCGAGCGCTGGTTGGAAGCGCTTAGGCTTTTGCCCCCAGAATCCTCGCAAGCGGAATGGGTGCGCGACCACGCGCGGCAACTGGCCCTCGCGGCAAGGCCCGCGGCGCAGGCAGAAACCAGAAGCCCATGGGCAAACAAGCTGGGGCCGCTTGCGCCGTTGGCTATCGCGCTGTCCAAAGCCAAGGTTCTTCTGGCCATCTTCAAACTGAATTTCCTGCTTAGCCTAGCAGCCTTCATCGGGGTCTATTGGGCTTTGTACGGCGCGAAATTCGGCTTGGGGTTTGTGGCGCTGATATTACTTCACGAGATGGGGCACTTCATCGATATCAAGCGCCGAGGCCTTCCCGCGGAGATGCCGGTGTTTCTGCCGGGACTGGGCGCCTACGTGCGCTGGCAAGCGCTGGGGGTTTCACGAGAGACAAGGGCTGCCGTGAGCTTGGCGGGGCCGCTGGCAGGTTTTGCCGCGGCAGCAGGGTGCGCCTTGGTCTGGTGGCATACGGGTAACGGAATTTGGGCCGCCCTCGCTCGCGCCAGCGCCTGGCTGAATGTGCTCAATTTGATTCCGGTCTGGGTGCTGGATGGTGGCCAAGCTGCTTTAGCAATGGACAAACAGGAGCGAGTGTGGCTCTTAACATCTTGTCTGGCTCTCTGGCTGCTGCTGGGCCAGAGCGTGTTCTTCCTGGTTGCATTGGGGGCAGGATTCCGTATCTTCACCAAGGATTTACCCCCTCACCCCAGCCGGGCCACTACCGCTTACTTCGTAAGCGTCATGACGGCGCTGGGTCTGGTGATGTGGTTTTTGCCGGGGCAGGCCGGTTTCGGTCCGCGGTAGCAGCATTCCAGGCAGTCTTGGGGGCTTCCTCTTGAACTTGGCCAAGGGCGTGGCTCTGAATACTCCTGGTCGGAGGGCCCAGAGCCGGATCGTGAGAAGAAGCAAGCCATCGGGGCCGGCAAGAAACCGCTTTCCCGACGTGACAATAAGTTGCAAGGTGTTATATGTCTTAAACGTTACCCTCTGTAGGTGAGTAACCCCATTAGAATACGGGCTATTGTGCTAATTAGCGCACTATGCTAAAAAACACCACGCACCTCCACGATTAGAATTATGACTGACCGGAACGTATAGAAAATTAACGCTTTCTAATAACCTCCACAGACAAACTATTCACATCTTTGGCGAAGCCCTTGCTAACTATCATATGTTCGCGGGGTTTCGAATCAATGCAGCTAAAGAACAGTTCTCTTATAATTCGGTCAGCCGAAGGGTCCAAAGGGGGACTATTGCTCCTTCCCGTCACATCGGCAGTTTGGTTATCGAGGATTAGCAAAATCGCTGCTGCCAACTACTTAGATCACCCTTTTATTGAAACAAAGGGCCTTAAGGCCGAAACCTGCCCCGAGGGCCATCCCACCAAAGATCAAGGTAGAGTTGTGCATGCAGCAGTGGGGATAGGGTGTGAGAACCGCCACCCGGCAGCCTCCAAAACTATCATCCCGCTCCGGCCTACGGGTGCGAACAAGAGCGCTAAGTACCATGAAATCAAGAAGGAACCCGTGCTCCAAGGGCCATTTCCCGGGGGGCGGTTGTGAAAAGGGTCCTGATGTTCGCGTTCCTGATCGGGCTCGCGGTCCCTTGGCTAGGGGCAGCAAAGCACCCCACCCTCGATGCGAAGGTCGACGCGGCGAAATGTCTCGAGTGCCATGCGGACAAGACAAAAGGGAAGTTTGTGCATTCCGCGATGGCGAGTGGCTGCCTGAGTTGCCACGAAGTTCGAGTGAACAAGGACATCACACGGGTAAAGTTAATCACCGCCACCCCTCTTTCCCTTTGCCTCACCTGCCACGCCGACAAGAAAGCCGCTGATAGCAAAGGGAAAGTCCACAGTCCGAATGTCCGCGAGTGCCTTAAATGCCACGGTCCGCACACGGCGGAAAACAAGAACCTCTTGTTGATGCCACTCACGGGAGCAACGAAACAGGAAAACCTCTGCTTGTCTTGTCACAACACCGGTGTAGATATTCCCAAGGGGGGCAGCCGGCATGCGGCGCTCGACATGGGTTGCGACACCTGCCACATTATTCACAAGACAGGCGACCCCGCTCAACGCGAATTCGCGTATCACCTGACCAAGGACGCGCCGGCGTTGTGCCTTGACTGTCACGATGTGAAAGATGCGGCGATGATCAAGGCCCACCAGAATCAGCCCATCGCCAAAGCCGATTGCCTGCAGTGTCATGATCCGCACCAGTCCAAGTCGCCGAAGCTGATGCAGGCGTTCCTGCACAATCCTTTTGAAGGCAAGCAGTGCGACACCTGCCATCTGCCGGCCAAGGACGGCAAGGTTGTGCTGACGCAGAAGGATGTGAAGTCCTTGTGCGTGACCTGCCACGAGGACGTGGCGAAGCAGATCGCGACTGCCAAGGTGCAGCATCAGGGAGCGGCGGGCGACTGCACGGATTGCCACAACCCGCACGCGGGGAACTCGCCGGGCTTCTTGCAGCCCAACCCTGTGGCAGCGTGTCTAGTCTGCCACTCCGACCAAGCCGAGGAGTTTAAGAAAAAGCATTTGCACCAGCCGGCCTTCGAACAAGGCTGCGCCACCTGCCACGAGCCGCATGGTGGCGACAATGCGCATCTGTTGCGCGGGAAGAGTGTGAATGGGCTTTGCCTTGAATGCCACGGGCCAGACGCGAACCCGCAGAAATTGGAAAGCGATCACTTGGTGACGATTTTCGATGGTAAAGTGAAACTGCCGGAAACTTACTTCGATAAGGTGCCCATTTTGTCCCTAAAATATGGCCTGGGACACCCGACGGAGAACCACCCGGTGGGCGACGTTGTGATCCCGAAAACCAAGGCCCTTTTTGCGATGAACTGTCTCACCTGTCATCAGCCGCATGCGGGGAATGAGCCGGGGATGCTGGTAAAAGACCAGAAGAATGATATGAATTTCTGCAAAACCTGCCACAACAATGGAATGAACCTTATGGACGTACGGACGGGAGGTAAATGAGATGCGGAACCGAAGGCCAGCTTTGCTTCGCCGGGTGAAACTCGGGATAGCAGCGATGAGCTTGCTGACGCTCGCCCTGGTTTTGCCGACGCCGCTCCGTGCCGACAAAAAGAAAGCCGCCCCACCGGCTCCGGTGAGCCTGGGGGAGCAGCGGGTGAAGGCCTATTTCGATATCGCTAAGATCGTTTGGCCGAACCCGCCGGCGATTCCGCGGATCGCGTTCCAGGAACTCTTTACGGGAGAAAAGATCGATCCCAGCCTCTATACAAAAAAGGGGCACAAGCAGACTTGGATGGATCGTCTGGCCGGCACGCAGACCACCGACGAGATCAGAACGGACAGCCTCCCCTTCCAACTGATTCGGACGTACGGAGTGGCGGTTGATTCGAAGGGCTTGATCTATGCGGCAGACCAAGCCGTGGGCGCGGTGTTCGTCTTCGATGCGGAGAAAAAAGACCATGTCGAGATGATCGCTAACAGCAGGGAGGCGAACTTTGACGAGATCGTAGGTGTGGCGCTGGACGACGATGACCGCCTCTTTGTCACGGACGCCAAGCTGCACCATGTCGTGGAATTCAATGCCAAACACGTGGCAGAAGCGTCTTTCGGGGCGGAGGTGCTGGTTCGCCCCGGGGGTGTGGCGATCGATCGGGAGAATCGGTTCCTCTATGTGGCCGACACCGGAAACGATGTCGTGGATGTCTTCGATGCGGACAGTTTCAAGCTATTACGCCAGATCGGCAAACCCAGCACGAGGCACGAGCAGACTGACCTTGGGACTTTCTCCCTTCCCGAGGCTGTGGCCGTGGACAAGGACGGGAACGTTTACGTCACCGACACCTTTAACGACCGGGTCGAGATCTTCGACGCTGACGGCGAGTTTATCAGCACGTTCGGCAGGAACGGCGATGGTCCCGCGGATCTGGAGCGGCCCAAGGGGATTGCCGTCGATGGCGACGGTCACATCTGGGTGGTCGATGCGGCCCAGGAGCGGGTGAAGGTCTTCAATCAGCAAGGCCGCCTGCTCATCTACTTTGGCGGGCAGGGATATTACCCGGGTCAGTTCATGGGGCCGTGGGGAATCGCCATCGACCAGTCTAATCGGGTCATCGTTTCTGAGACGTTTCCCGGCCGGGTGCAGGTTTTCCGTTACGTGACCGACGCGCAGGCCGCCGCTGAGAAGGCGCGCCGCGAGGGCGCAGAGCATAAGGCGGCGGTGGCGCCACCTTCCAGCCGGCAAGATACCAGCGTTACGAAGCCGGCCGGAGTGGCGCCGGACCAGAAGCAGCCGGCGCCCGAAGCCAAGCCGGATTTGACGGCCAAGAAAGATTCTGCGGCGCAATAGCGCTGCCACAAGTTTCGGCTATCTGTGGATAGCCAAAACGCGGCCCTGGGTAAAGCCCGGAGCGGCGGAGCAATAAAAAATCAATCGGAGGTCAATGTACTAAAATGAAAAAAATCACTCTACTAATTCTTATGGCCCTTGTCACCGCAGTTGTGGCAATGGCCCAAGCCCCCTACGGGGCGGACGTTCTGGGCGCGCACAACGGTTACGGCCGCGGCTGCGTCATGTGTCACGCTCCGCATAGTGGCTCGCTCGGCAACGGAGTTGCAACCAGCAAGGATCCCCAGAACGGTATGTACGCTTTGTGGGGTCAGGACCTTACTCCTTTGTTCGGTCAAACCTTCAACTTCAGCGGCGACGGCGCGGCAAAATACCCGGTCACCCTGCCGGCAATCGGCACGATTACCAGCGCCCATGACGCTAACACGGTCATCCTCTTTTGTCTGAGCTGCCATGACGGCGTCTTGACAAAGGTTGGCATGATGACAGGCCAGACCGTTGAGGTCCTGCCCGTCGTGGGCGGTCACGCTCCGACGTGGCTCGCCGCGGCGGCTCCAACCGGTGGGGCGGCTTATAACAACGACCACCCCGTGGGTATAAACGCCGTCGTTAGTTGCGGTGGGGGGCATAACTGGGATTGCGCGGGCGGCGGCACTGGCGGCACTCAGATCGCCATGACTGGTCCCGCATCATCAGTCTTCGTGAAAAACTATCAGGGTTCCTTCTGGAATTCGACAAGTTACCCCTTGTCAACATTCGGCGCCAATGTAAACGCGGTTACCTGCACGACCTGCCACGATCAGCACAGCATGACCAGGTACGCGAACAAAAATGGCACCTTTTCTACAATGTTCTTCATTAATGGCCAGTACACCCCGACCACGGGTGGCAATTCAGTGGCGCAGTTCTGCCGCAATTGCCACGGTGGCGAGTCAAACGAAATGAACGGTTTGATGAGTGTGCCGACCATCTAATCTGTCTTTACTGACTTTTGATCAGGGGGAGACCCTTCTCCCCCTGTTTTTCAAGCTCGGCTTGGGAGGAAATAACAGCATGAACCACCAAGGCACTAAGGCACCAAGAACCGCGGGAGTCAGATTGAACCACCAGGGCGTCAAGGCACGAGGATCTTTTCAGCTCTATTTTCTTCCTTTGTGTCTTAGTGCCTTGGTGGTGTCTACGGCATCGGCCCAGGTGGCCTCCCACACCCCAACGGTGATCCAGCCGCCATCTGACTCGACCGTTCTATTCCAGCCGGTGGGCCGGCCGGTAGTTCGGGTGAACGGCGCGGTTCTGACGGACCGCGACCTGCTCCGCGAAATGTTCAACATCTTCCCGTATGCGCGTGTGCACAACGGGTTTCCCAAAACCATGGAAGCGGGTATCCGCGACGGCGCGATGAAGATGATGATCTTTGAGGAGTTGGTGTATCAGGAGGCAAAGCGGCGCAACTTGACCGTGCCGCCTGCCGACCTGGCGCATGCCAAGGCGGAGTTCCGCAAGCAGTTTACTTCCCCGCAAGAATATCAGCATTTCATCCAGACGGAATTCCACGGTTCGGAACCGTTACTGCGGGCGAAGGTGGAGCGTTCATTGCTCATTGATAAACTTCTTAAGCTGGAGGTGACGGATAAGGCAGTCGTTTCCGACGCTGAGGCGAAGACCTACTTCGCCCAGCACCCCGAGCGCTTCCACATGCCGGAGTCCTTCTCATTCCAGAGCATTTCCATTCTGCCTCCGGCGAACGCGAACCCCGCCCAGGTGCAGGAAGCGCGTCAGCACGCCGGCAATGCGCTACGCCAAGCCAAGGCCACCAAGAGTTACGAGGAGTTCGGGCTGCTGGCGGAAAAAATTTCCGAGGACGATTTCCATGTGATGATGGGTGACCACAAGGCTGCGGACCGCTCGAAACTTCCCCCGCCGGTGGTAAAGGCCCTGCTGGCGATGCAACCCGGCCAAGTGAGCGACATCATCGAGTTTGACGCCAACGACTACACCATCCTGCGACTAAATGCTCATCTTCCTGCCGGCCCGCAGAAGTTCGAAATGGTCAAAGACGCGCTGCGCGACCAACTGGCGAAAGAAAAGAACGAGCAACTTCGTTCCGCTTTCGCCACGAAGCTAAGCAAGACAGCCAAGATCGAGAAGGCATAAGACCATTAACCACCAGGCCACCAAGACACCAAGAGCGCAGGTGCTTACCTCCCTAATACTCTCCGCTCACCGGCTGGGTCCGTGGGTCAACTTCGATAGCACATTGATAAGGCAAGGCATCCAGCGAATCGCCTTGTGATTTCCTGATGCTTTTGTGCCTTGGTGGTAAGTGGTTGCTTTTGGAAGAGAACGTGCGAAGAGTCATAAGCTGTGAGTAAAAATGTCGCTATTCTCGCACTCTTCATACTGACCCTTACCCCGCGCGCGTCCGCGCAGTTGAAACGCGGCGAGACCAGCTTGAATCTGAGCGGAACTGTCTCGGGTGGATACAGCGACGATTATTCGAACCTCGCCGGTTCTGACCACAGCATCGTGGGCGCCGGCACTGCCGACATGTTCGGCTCGTACTTTAATCCGAATTTTCTCTCCTTCGATATTCAACCCTTTTACAACCAATCGAGAGACAACTCTAGTTTTCAATCGCTTACCGCCGCCAGCGGCGTAAACGCCAGCGCCAGGATCTTCGCCGGTAGCAATTATCCCGGCTCGATCAGCTATTCCACATCGTTCAACAGTAGCGGGAACTTTAATGTTCCGGGCTTGGCCAACTACACTACCCATGGGAACAACGACGTACTTGCCATCACTTGGGGCGTTCACCCGGATAATTTGCCCAGTCTAAATTTAAGTTTTTCGAATGGAAACAACGAGTATTCCGTTTACGGGGCCAATGCGCGAGGGACGCTGCACTCGGACACATTTTCAGTCTCGTCGGCCTATCAAATTGCGGGTTTCCGGCTGAACGGAGGTTATCAGTACAGTGATTCGAAGACACTCACGCCGGAGTTCCTCACGGGCGGACTACCGCAAAACGACAATACAAGCGCCAATTCGTTTTCCTTCGGGGTCAACCATAGCTTGCCATGGAGTGGAACTATTTCTGCAGCCGCCTCGCGACTAAACCTCAGCACCGACTTTGGCGACGCCTCCTCCAGCGATAGATACAACACCAGTATCGACACGTTGACAGGCACGGTCTATTTCGCTCCGCGGCCGCACTTGAATGTGGGGGCGAACGCCTTTTACACCGACAACCTGGAGGGGACGCTTTTTAACACGCTGCTGACTGCAGGGGTCAGCGTGCCGCAGAACGAGGGACAACAGTCCTCAAACGACCTAAGCCTGACGGGCTATGCCAATTACGAGATGCCGGCACAGCACTTGAATCTGAATGCGTTCGTGGAACGCACACGACAAACCTTCTTGGGAATCTCGTTCGCGTCCGACTCCACCAACGGAACGGCAAGTTATTCCAATACACTGCTGGGCGGTTCCTTCAATGGCGTATTGGGTTTGACGTGGACCTCGATCGATACCACCCACCAAAGTCTGCTGGGCCTGAACGGCTCCGTCAACTACACGCATCAAATCCATCGCTGGACCGTTGCCGGCGGCTTCGGGTACTCGCAGGATGCCCAAACCGTGCTGATCGCCTATACGACCTCAGGCTATTTCTATTCCGGCAGCCTGGGCCACAGAATCGGTCGCCGGTCGTATTGGGGGGCTTATGTCAATGGCGCGAGAAGCATGCTGACCGACCAGCCCGGCTCCACCACTTCCAGCCAGAGCTACTCAACCTCGCTTTCCTTATCCCGCTTCAGCCTCAGTGGTTCCTACACGGATTCCAGCGGGAATGCACTTTTGACCTCCACGGGATTGGTGGCCACTCCGGTTCCCCTGCCCGTCATCAATCCGGCAGCAGTGGTGTTCTATAACGGCAAATCATACTCGGCAGGATTCGGGGCGCACCCGATTCGAGGGCTGACCCTGACCGCCATCTATGCCAAGGCCCTCAGCACCACTCAAAGTACTTCGACGAGCTCGAACAATAACAATGAAAACCTGAATTTTCTTATGACCTACAACGTTCGCAAACTGAGCTTCATTGCAGGGTACAGCAGGTTAGACCAGGGATTCAGCCTTTCCGGGACCCCGCCGACGATGTTAGGATCCATCTATGTGGGGGTTTCGAGATGGTTCAATTTCTTTTGAAAGCCCACCACCAAGACACCAGAGAGAACCAAAAAGTGAAAGAGCCGAGTAAGAGACAATGATCACCACCAAGACACAAAGGCACCAAGGAGAACAGGTGACGGGGAAAAAATGAACCACCAAGACCCCCCGACTCCAAGAGGACAAGGTGAAAGGGAAAAGCAGGGCGCTCTTCCTTGTCGCCTCCTTTTCTTGGTGTCTTTGTGTCTTGGTGGTTTGTGCCTGTTTCCCGGTGTCGCTGCGGCACGGTCGAAGTCGCAACCCGCAGGCCCCGTGACCGTGCCACAACTGGAACTGGAGGGCGGACGCAGGCTTTTGTACGAAGGCAGCGTCAACTCCGAGCGAGAAGTCAAAGCCAAGCGCCGCTTCTGGGGCCGCCTGCTCGACGTCATAGCGGGTGAACCCGAATACCACGCCTTGATCGCCCCCTACAGCGTGGTGACCGATTCCCAGGGTCGAATTATCGTAACCGACCCCGGTGCGGGCGGTATTCACATCTTTGATTTCACGCAGCACAAGTACAAGTTCATTTCCCGCGGCAAAGACGTTGATGGGTTGATTTCGCCACAATGCGTCGCCGTGGATGCCGCTGACAACATCTATGTGACCGATTCTTACTCCGGCAAAATCTTCTTCTTCGATGCCAATGGGAAATTTCGGCGAGTTATCGGCAGCATTAAGGGTGAAGGGTTTTTCAAACGGGCAACCGGAATCGCCGTTGATTCCCCAGCCCAGCGGATCTACGTGACGGACACCTTGCGCAACCAGATCTGGGTGCTCGATATGCAGGCCAATGTCTTGCAGAAGATCGGCGCGGCCGGCTCGAGCGAAGGACAATTCAACTTTCCCACAGAATTGCGGCTGGACGGCCAGGACCTGCTTGTTGTAGACGCCATGAACTTCCGGGTGCAGGTTCTGGATCGTTCCGGAAAGTTCGAATACGCTGTCGGGCAAATTGGGGACGGCTCGGGGTATATGTTCCGGCCGAAAGGAATCGGCAGGGATTCCGAGGGGCACCTCTACGTGGTCGAAGGGCTGAGTGGGTTGGTGCAGGTCTTCGACCGCCAGGGACGGCTACTCTATGACTTCGGGCAGAAGGGCACCGGGTTCGGTGACTTTCAGTTGCCCACCGGTTTGTTTATCGATCGCAACGACCGCGTGTTTGTGGTCGATTCCTACAATCGCCGCATTCAGGTTTTTCAGTACTTCGCGCCGGGAAAGAATGATGAGCATCAGGACGCAAAAGAATGACCACCACCAAGGCACCAAAACACCAAGGAAAAGGTAGAAGCCATAGAAGAACGAAAGGCTTTTCTTGGTGTCTTAGTGCCTTGGTGGTGATCTTTCTTGGTTTCGCGGGCGCCGCGGTGGCGCAGACCGATGTGATCGGCTCGCATGATCTGTCGCCGACGGGTACCGCACCCATAAAGGGAACTCTGTCCGGCTCCTGCTTGTATTGCCACGCTCCGCACTCCGGCTTGAATGGCACCGCCGGCGTCGCCCATACTCCGCTATGGAACACAAAGCTCTCGACCGTCCAGGCCTACACTGTTTACTCCAGTTCGACATTGGTTAACACGCCGAACCCCTCACCACCCCTGGGCACGGACAGCACCCTATGCCTCAGTTGCCATGATGGCACGGTGGCGGGGTCGCCGGGCGCCCTGGTCGCCTACGGGAAAGTTTCGATGAGCGGGCAGATGTATGCAACGGACGTGTTTGGCACCAACCTCTCCACGATGCATCCGGTCAGCTTCACGCTTCCCTTGAAGTCTTCTCCTGACTTGGTTGCGTCCTTGAACGCCGTCCCGCCCTCTACCGCCGATCAAACCGGGGCCGTGCGGCTCATCAACGGAAATGTCGAATGCACGAGCTGCCACAATCCTCATGTGCAGAACACCGACCCGAACAATCCGAATTTCCTTGTGATCAACAACTCCAACAGCGCGCTCTGCCTTGCCTGCCACAGTACGATCCCCACAGGGTCGGGAATGGGTTTGAGCAACTCCCTTGAAGCCAGCCATAACACCATGGCGGTAGTGGGGTCGCCGCTTACCGCGAGCGCAGCGGCGAGCAATACCAATCCGCTTGCCCAGTGGTCGACGAGCATCCACGCCACCGCGGCAAACAAGGTGGCGCCCCAGATCACTCCTGAAACCAGCTCCGGGATTTCCAGCCGGACCACCACCAGCCCGAGACAGGCATCCTTGGGACCTTACGCCACGGTTGCCAAGAATGGTTGTTCGTCGTGCCACTCTCAGCATAACGTCCAGGGGCAGAACTCGCTGCTGCGCGCCGTTGACGACCAGACCTGCCTCAACTGCCACAACGGTAGCTCCAATATCTCTCCCGCCATCTCCAATGTTCTTGCGGAAATGGTGGCGCCCAAATATGGTCATGCGTTTTCGGTGGGGAACACACCGCACCGCCCCCATGAGGCCGTGTTGTTGAATCAAAACCTTCATGTTACCTGCGTCGACTGCCATAATGCGCACTCGACTAATCGGGTCGAAACCTTTCCCGCTGCGCCTGCCATGCGTCCTTCGCAGAACCTGGTTAGGGGGATCAGTTCAACGGATGGGAAAACCCTGGTCAGTCCGGCCGTCAACCAATATGAGAATTGTTTGCGCTGTCATGGCACGAGCACGGGCAAAAAAAACAGCGTCAATTTCGGCTATTTGCCCTTTCGAGTGGTAGCCGCCAGCGACCGGCTGAATGTTATTCCGGAATTCAGCTCGTTTGCGACCTCAAGTCACCCGGTGTTCCACGATCGCAGCAGCCCTTTCCCGCAACCCAGCCTCCGTACCAATATGCTGAATCTTGACGGCAGGACGATCGGGCGCAGCATGGGCACTCGAATCCTCTGCACCGACTGCCACAATAGCGACGACAATCGGGAATTCGGTGGCAGCGGACCCAGCGGACCGCATGGATCAATTTTTGCGCACATCATGGAGCGCCGGTATGAATTCAGTCAGGCGCCGCTTCCGGGCAAGCCCGTTACGAATCTGTTCCCGAACTCGACCTTAAGCGCCGAGGGCGGCCCCAGC